>JANYFX010000692.1 GCA_025359585.1 Rhizobacter sp.
GCGCGCGAGCTTCTCGACTTTTTCGAGCAGCGCCACCTTCTGCGTGCTGTCGAGCGTGGCGATCGGGTCCATCGGCGCGTAGAGCACGCGGCTGCCAGCGACCTTCGGCTTGGTGCCGACCTTCACGCTGCGGCTCTGGCCGGCAGCAGCGATGGTGCGCACCGTCATCGCGGCGTCCATCAGCGCGGCTTCGGAGATGTCGTCGGAGTACGCGAAGGCGGTCTTCTCGCCCGCCACCGCGCGCACGCCCACGCCCTGGTCGATGCCGAAGCTGCCGCTCTTCACGATGCCTTCTTCCAGGCTCCAGCCTTCGCTGCGGGTGTACTGGAAATACAGGTCGGCGTCGTCGATGCGGTGTGTCGCGATGGCGCCGAGCGCTTTGGCGAGCGTGGCGTCGGTCAGGCCGAAGGGTTCGAGCAGCAGGGAGCGCGCAACGGCCAGGCGTTCGATCGTGGGTTCGCGAGAAATCATGACCGGAGTCCTTTGAAGAGCACGCGGCGATTGTAGGAGCCGGGGTCCGGAAAGATTCGTTCACGCTTCTTTACCCCTGCCCCGTCGTCGGCGCGCGTGCGGCCTTCGTTGAAGACTCGGGAGCGATCAGCTCCGACCCGACAAACCAACCGAAGGAATCATCATGCTGAACCTCAAGACCTCACTCGTCGCCACCCTGCTCGCCGCGGCATCGATCGGCGCTTTCGCGCAAACCGCGGCGGCACCAGCCACGCCGCGCGTCGACCAGCGTGAAACCAACCAGCAGGCACGCATCGCCAACGGCGCCGCCTCGGGCGAGCTGACCGGCAAGGAAACCGTGCGCCTCGAGAAGGAACAAGCCGCAGTCAACAAGGCCGAAGCCCACGCCAAGGCCGACGGCAAAGTGACCAAGCACGAGCGCAAGCGCCTGCACCGCATGCAGAACGCGGCCAGCAAGGACATTCACGCGCAGAAGCACGACGCGCAAACCGCGAAGTAAACCGTCTCGACCGGCGCGCTGAAGCTCAGCGCGCCAGCGCGGCGGCCAGCGCGTCGAACACGATCTTCAACCTCGGCGTGCCGCGCAACTCGCGGTGTGCCGTGATCCACATCGGCAGCGGCGCCAGCGGCACGCCCGGCAACACCCGCAGCAGCTCGGGCGCGAGCACGGCCACCCGCTTCAGGCACACGCCGATGCCCAGGCCGGCGCGCACCGCCTGCCAGCCGACGATCTGGTTGTCGCAGCGAAAGCCGAAGAACTCGCGCTTCACTTTGAAGCCCGCGGCGTGAAAGCCACGCAGGAATTGGTCGGAACGGTCGAGTCCGACCCACTGGTGCTGCAGCATGTTCGCGGCTGTCGGTTTGCCCTGCGCCTGCACGTAGTCGCGGTGCGCATAGAACCCGAGCGGCTGGTCGGCCAGACGCCGCGCCACCAGCGCGGTCTGCGTCGGGCGCAGCATGCGCAAGGCGATGTCGGCCTCGCGCTCCAGCAGGTTCTCGAGCGTGTTGCTGGCGACAAGTTCGATCTGGATCTCGGGGTGCGTTTCGCGCAGGCCGCGCAGCAGCTCCGGCAGTACAAACGCACTGACGATCTCGCTCGCCGTGATGCGCACCGTGCCGGCGAGTGTCTCGGCGCGGCCTGCGGCCACCAGCGCGAACTGGTGCGCGTGCTCGCGCATGCGCTCGGCCGGCGCGCGCAGCGCGGCGCCGGCTTCGGTCAGGCGCAAGCCGCGGGTCGTGCGTTCGAACAGCGACTGGCCGAGCTGCGCTTCGAGCATCGCGATCTGGCGGCTCAGCGTCGGCTGGCTGCTGCCGAGCACACCGGCCGCGCGGCTCAGCGAGCCGCTGTTCGCCACTTCGAGGAACGAGCGGAGCAAGGCCCAGTCGGGTTCGGTGATCGGCGCGTGGGCTTTGATATTCATCGGTGGATAACGGCTATTCAGTCATGCGTATTGTGCTGTTCCGGCCTGCGCCGAACAATGGCTGCATCGACACCCTGAACGGAGCTTTCCATGTCTTCCACCGTCCTCATCCTCGGCGCCGCCGGCCGCATCGGCCAGGTCATGGCACTCGCTTTCGCCAACGCCGGCTGGCAGGTGCGCGCGCAGGCCCGCAAGGCGCTGCCCGCCGCGCTGCAAGGGCACGCGCGGGTGCAGCCCGTCATGTGCGACGCCACCAACGTGGCCGAACTCAGCGCCGCCGCGCAAGGCGCGAGCGTGCTCGTCAACGCGCTGAACCCGGTCTACACCGAATGGGACCGGCTGGCCCTGCCGCTGGGCGACGCTGCACTCACGGTCGCTCGTTCCAGCGGCGCGCTGCTGATGTTGCCGGGCAACGTCTACAACTTCGGCCACGCGCTGCCGGCCCTACTCACGCCCACGACGCCGGAAGTCGGCAACACGCCCAAGGCGCGCATCCGCATCGAGATGGAGCGGCGGCTCACGGCGGCGGCCGGTCATGGCGTCGACAGCGTCGTGATCCGCGCCGGAGATTTCTTCGGCGGCCCGGGGCGCGGCACCTGGTTCGACATGGGGCTGCTCACCAAGATCGGCAAAGCCCGCTTCGTCTACCCCGGCCCGGACGACCTGGCACACGCCTGGGCCTACCTGCCCGATCTGGC
>JANYFX010000702.1 GCA_025359585.1 Rhizobacter sp.
GGCGATCGTCTTCACGCGCAACGCCAGGAACATGCCCTGCGCGTCCATCGCCAACTCGACTTTCGTGACGTGATCACGCCCGTGCGCGTCAGTCAGGAAGGATTCACTGCGCTCGGCCGTCCACTTGATCGGCCGTCCGACGCGCTTGCTGGCCCAGACCAGCGCGGTTTCTTCGGCGTAGAGAAAAATCTTCGAGCCGAACCCACCGCCCACGTCAGGCGCAATCACGCGCACTTTCGACTCCGGCAGGCCGAGCACGAAAGCGCACATCAGCAGGCGCTCGACGTGCGGGTTCTGGTTCGCCACGTAGAGCGTGTAGCTCTGGTCGTGTTTGGTGTAGCTCGCGTTGGCAGCGCGCGGCTCCATCGCGTTCGGGATCAGGCGGTTGTTGACGAGGTCGAGCGTGCTCACGTGGGCGGCCGTCTTGAACGCAGCATCGACCGCGTCCTTGCTGCCGTGGCCCCAGTCGTAGCAGACGTTGTTGGCCACGTCGTCGTGCACCGAGCCGGCATGGCCTTCGGCCTTCGTGATGTCGATCACCGCCGGCAGCTCTTCGTAGTCGACCTCGATCAGCTCGGCCGCGTCTTTCGCCTGCGTCAGCGTTTCGGCGACGACGAGCGCGACCTGGTCGCCCACGTGGCGCACCTTGCCTTGCGCCAGCACCGGGTGCGCCGGCTCCTTCATCGGCGTGCCGTCCTTGCTGTGAATCAGCCAGCCGCAGGGCAGGCCGCCGACCTTGGCTTCGGCCAGGTCGGTGCCGGTGAAGATCTGCACCACGCCGGGCGCCTTCTTCGCGGCGTCGAGGTTGATGGACTTGATGCGTGCGTGCGCGTGCGGCGAGCGCAGGAAAGCAGCGTAGGTCTGGTGCGGCATCACCACGTCGTCGGTGTACTGGCCGGCGCCGGTGAGGAAACGCTCGTCTTCACGGCGGCGCAGCGGTTGGCCGATGGGGCTCATCGGGGGAACGGACATGTCGGTCATGGTGATCTCCTTAGGCCGAGGCCTTGGCGCCGGACTGGCAGAACTGGATCGACTTGACGATGTTCTGGTAGCCGGTGCAACGGCAGATGTTGCCGTCGAGCGCTTCGCGGATTTCCGCTTCGTTCGCGCCCGGGTTGTCCTTCAGCAATTGCACGCTCGACATCACCATGCCCGGCGTGCAGAAACCGCATTGCAGGCCGTGGCATTCGCGGAAGGCGGCCTGCATCGGGTGCATTGTTCCGTTTTGGCTCAGGCCTTCGATCGTGGTGATCTGCGCACCCTGCGCCTGCAGCGCGAGCATCGAGCACGACTTGACGGCGCGGCCGTTCATGTGAACCGTGCAGGCGCCGCATTGCGCGGTGTCGCAGCCCACGTGCGTGCCTGTGAGTTGCAGGTTTTCGCGGATCAGCTGCACGAGCAGGGTGCGCTGGTCGACGCTCACGTTGACGGCCTTGCCGTTGACGGTCAGAGAAATGGGAACGCTCACGGGTGTCTCCTGTGAATGGCTGGAAAGGTCGCGCTTTGGCGCCGACGGTGAAGCCATTGTTCGAGCACACCCGTGCATCGCAAAGGACGGGCTTTCCCTAGTCGGAAACCCTGCTGCGCGCGGGGCCAGCCGCGCTGTCGCGCGCTCAGGGTCTGGCGTTCGGAAAGAACAGCTGCTCGCCACCGATCTTGTAGCTGGCGACGGTGGCCTGGCCCGGTGCAGAGACCACCCAATCGGCAAAAGCCTGCGCCAGCGCGGTCTTGGTGTGCGGGTGTTTGGCGGGGTTCACGACGATCACGCCGTACTGGTTGAACAAACGGGTGTCGCCCTCGACCAGCACCGCCAGATTGGCGCGGTTCTTGAAGCTGAGCCAGGTGCCGCGGTCGGCCAGCACGTAGGCGTCGCTGCTCGACGCGATGTTCAGCGCCGGGCCCATGCCGCAGCCGCATTCCTTGTAGCCGGTGACCTTTCCGACGGGCGTCTCGACGCTGGCCGCTTTCCAGTAGCGCAGCTCGGCCGCGTGGGTGCCGCTCTTGTCGCCGCGCGAGATGAAACTCGCACTCGAAGCACCGAACTTCGCGAGTGCGGCGACGATGTCCTTGCCTTTGACGCCGGCCGGGTCGCTGGCCGGGCCGATCAGGATGAAATCGTTGTACATCACGTCCGTTCGTTTGAGGCCGAAGCCTTCGCCGACGAACTTTTCCTCGGCCGCCTTGTCGTGGACGAACAGAACATCGGCATCGCCACGCCGGCCCATGTCGAGCGCCTGCCCAGTGCCGACGGCGACCACACGAACGTCGATGCCGGTGGCCGCCTTGAACGCCGGCAGCAGGTGCGGGAACAGGCCCGACTGCTCGGTGCTGGTGGTCGAGGCCATCACGATGAAACGCTCCTGTGCGGTTACCGGGGCGCCCATCGCGAGCAGGCCCGCCAGGCCGAGGCAGACCGCGGCGCGGCGCGAGATCGAGCGCAGATTCATTCCAATGTCCAAGTCAGTTCTCCTTTAAGAAACAGGTCGGCGCGCTCGTCGCTGCTGGCCCCGGCAACGCGGCTGAAAAAGCGGTCGGTCGGCAGGTCGACGCGGATCGCGCCCTGGTCGAGGTAGACCACGCGCGTGGCCAGGCGCTTGGCTTGCCCGAGGTTGTGGGTGCTCATCACAAGCGTCATGCCCTCGGCGGCGAAGCTCGCGAGCAAGGCCTCCACTTCCTTCTTCGCCGAAGGGTCGAGGCTCGCGGTGGGTTCGTCCAGAAACAGGATCTGCGGCCGCACGGCCCAGGCCCGCGCCAGCGCGAGCCGCTGCAGCTCGCCGCCCGACAAGGCGCGCGCCGGCCGGTCGCGCAGCGCGGTGAGGCCGACACGCTGCAAGGCCTGCACGGCGCGCGATGCACGCTCGGCGCGTGGCACCCGCGCCAGCCAGAGCGCGACGTGCAAGTTGTTGACGACCGACAGGCGCAGCATGAACGGGCGCTGGAACACCATCACCTGCGTCGCTGCGGCATCGAACACGTCGCGTGTGCCGTCGAAGGCCACCAGCCCGTGCAACAAACGCAGCAGCGTGGTCTTGCCCGAACCGTTGGCACCGATCAGCGCGATGAAGTCGCCACGGTTCAGTTCGAGGCCGACGCGGCGCAAGGCGCGCACCGGGCCGAACTGCACCGACACGTCGGTCAGGCGAAGCAGCGCCGCGTTACTGCTCATCGTGCCCCCGCCAAAGCCGAGCCGCGCCCGCGCTGCGCGAAGCCGATCAGCACGTTGATGAAACCGACCACGGCCAGCAACACGATGCCGAGCGCGAGCGCCAGCGCCAGGTCGCCCTTGCTGGTTTCGAGCGCGATCGAGGTCGTCATCACCCGCGTGATGCCGGCGATGTTGCCGCCGACGATCATCACCGCGCCGACTTCGGCGATGGCGCGGCCGAAAGCCGTGAGCAGCACCGTGAGCACGGCCCAGCGGTCGTGCAGCAGCATCAGCAGCGCGCAGGTGAAGGCGCCGGCGCCCATCGAGCGCAGCTGGTCGCCACCGTCGCGCAGGCTGTCGCCGACGAGCTGGCGTGTGAGCGCGGCGACCAGCGGCACGACCAGGATGGTCTGCGCGATCACCATCGCGGCCGGCGTGAAAAGAATGCCCCAGCTGCCAAGCGGCCCGCTGCGCGACAGCAGCAAATAGACCACGAGGCCGACCACGACCGAGGGCAAGGCAAGCAAGGTGTTCAGCAGCGTGACCAGCGCACGGTGCCCCGGAAAACGCGCCACCGCGAGCCAGGCACCGCCGAGCAGACCGAAACCGGCGCCGAACAAACAAGCGCCGCCGCTGACGCCCAGCGACAGGGCCACGGTGTGAACGAGAACGGCGTCGGCGGCAGAGATCAGGTCGAGGGCGGTGGCAAAACTCTGCGTGAAGTCATTCATCCCGGCGGGCATCTTTCATACTGCGGGGATTCTCGACGCGCCATTGAACCCACGCGATATGAACACCTATGCATAAGGTCGAGCTGACCTACACGCTGGCTGGCGAGCGCAGCGCCGAGCCCGCCGCGGGCGCAGAACGTGACCTTCACCACCCGCTGATGGCGATTCTTTCGGCCGTGCATGCGAGCGGCTCGATCTCGGGCGCAGCGCGCCTGCTCGGCCTGTCGTACCGCCATGTCTGGGGCGAGCTCAAGCGCTGGGAAACCGAGCTCGGCCAGACGCTGGTGCTGTGGGCCAAGGGCCAGCCCGCCCTGCTCTCGCCTTTCGGCGAAAAGCTGCTGTGGGCCGAGCGCCGCGCGCTGGCCCGGCTGGCGCCGCAGATCGAGGCGCTGCGCAACGAGCTGGAGCGCGCGTTCTCGATCGCCTTCGACGACAGCGCCGGCGTGATCACGATGCACGCCAGCCACGACGAAGCGCTGCCGCGCCTGCGCGACTGGGTGGCGCAGCAGCACAAGCTGCAACTCGACATCCAGTTCACCGGCAGCGTCGACGCGCTCGCCGCGCTCGACGAAGGGCGTTGCCTGCTGGCCGGTTTTCATGCCTTGACCGACGCGCCAGCGCGCTCGCCGATGGCACGGGTCTACCGGCCACTGCTGCAGCCGGGGCGACACAAGCTGATCGGCTTCGCCACGCGCATGCAGGGACTGTTCGTGGCCAGCGGCAACCCGCTCGCGATCCACACGCTCCGCGACCTGACCCGACCCGGGCTGCGCTTCGTCAACCGCCAGCGCGGCACCGGCACGCGCGTGGTGCTGGACCAGTTGCTGGCCGAAGCCCGCATCAGGTCACAGGACATCACAGACTTCGAACGCACCGAGCCGTCGCACCGCGCTGCCGCCGAGGCGGTGGCCAGCGGCAGCGCCGACGTGGCCTTCGGCATCGAAGCGGCGGCGCGCGCCAAGGGCCTGGGCTTCGTCGCGCTGCGACAGGAGCGCTACTTTCTGGTCACGCTGGCCAGCCACCTGAACCACCCGCACCTGAAGACGCTGCTGGCGGCGCTTGCCACGCGGGAGTGGCAAGACACGCTGCAGGGCCTGGCCGGATATGCGGCCAGCCACAGCGGCGAAGTGCTGTCGCTGCGCAAGGTCTTCCCGTGGTGGAGCTACCGCACGCCGAAATCACATTCGCACTGACGCCAGCGCGCGAGTCAAGGCGCCGCCGGGAACAGGGCAACGACGGCCGCATGGCCGGCATCGCGCGCGATCTCTCGCGCCGTCAGGCCGCGGTCGTCGCGCATCTCGGGGCGGGCGCCGCGCGCGAGCAGCAGCTTCACCGCCTCTGCATGGCCCTGGCCGGCCGACCACATCAGTGCGGTGAGCTGGTGCTCGTAGACCGCGTTGACATCGACCCCCGCCGTGAGCAGCGCGTCGAGCGCTGCGGCGTGGCCCTGGCCCGCGGCGTATACTGCGGCGGGTTTGTTCATGCGGTCGGTGGGCTCGGTTTTCGCGCCGGCCTCCAGCAAGCGCTTGACCACGTCGGCCGCGCCCTGGTAGCTCGCGGCCATCAGCGGCGTGACCCGTTCGAGCGACGCGGTGTTGACATCGGCACCGGCCTTCAGCAGCGCCGACGCCATACCTAGGTTGCCACGCTCGGCCGCGATCAGCAGGGCCGTCTTGCCGAGCCGGTTGCGCGACTCGGGCACCGCGCCTTGCGCGAGGGCCCGCTCGACCGCGGCCAGGTCGTTCTGGCGCGCGCCCACGAGCAACTGCGCGTTCAGGTTCGGGTTGCTCGGCGCCTGGGCCCAGGCCACGGTGTTCAAGCCAGCGAACATGGTGGCGCCAGCCAGCGCCGACACGAACCACCGCCGCGAGCGACTCGCCTCGCGGATCGGCTCTGCCACTGCGGGCAAGACTGGGGTGTTCATTTGAGTCGAATGTGAGTACGCTTGATCCCGAGGATACGCGCGCGCCGACCCTTTCGCAGCACCCACCACGGCCGTCTGCGAAGAGCCGATCCCTCCACGTTGCCTCACCGGCTCTGGTTCATTCCAGTGCCGTACACCCAAGCAACGAAAACACCTCAGGAGACTCGAATGCAGATCATCTTTTCGCCGATGCGTCGGCGGCTGGCGCTTGCCGTGGGCGCGGCACTGGCTGTCATCAGTTCGGGCGCGTTCGCGCAGGCCGAGATCTCGGGCCAGGGCGGCGCGGCCGCCGGCTCACCAGTGCCACAGGCCGTGTCGGTGTCGCAGGGCCAGCTCGACGGGGCCACCGGCGACACCCGGAACTTCCTGCACTCCAACATGAATTACGCGCAGACGCGCTACTACCCGGCGACGCAGATCAACACGAAGAACGTCGCCAAGCTGCGGCCCGCGTTCATCTTCCAGACCGAGGTGCTCGAATCGATGGAGACCGCGCCGATCGTGGTCGACGGCGTCATGTACATCACGACCTCGTACAACCACATCTACGCGCTCGACGCCGTCACCGGCAAGGAGTTCTGGCACTACAAACACAAGATGGGCGCGGTCACCACCTACTGCTGCGGCCCGAACAACCGCGGCGTGGCGATCATGGGCGACAAGCTCTACATGGGCACGCTCGACGCCAAGCTGCTGGCACTCGACGCCAAGACCGGCAAGGTGCTGTGGTCGACCCAGATCGCCGACCCCGAAGCCGGCTATTCGGAGACGATGGCACCGGTGGCTGTCGACGGCAAGGTGCTGATCGGCACCAACGGCGGCGAATACGGCATCCGCGGTTTCGTCAAGGCGTACAGCGCCACCGACGGCAAACTGCTCTGGACCTTCAACACCGTGCCCGACAAGGGCCACGAGGGCGTGTGGGCGGTGAACGACTCGACCAACCGCAATCTGCACCGCGACATCGCGACCGAAAAGGCCCAACTCGCCAAGGGCGGCGAGTTCTACAAGACACTCGGCGGCGGCGTGTGGATGGCACCGGCGATCGACAAGGAAAGCAACACCGCGTTCTTCGTCGTCGGCAACCCCAGCCCCGACCTCTACGGTGCGGAGCGGCCGGGCGACAACCTCTACACCGACTCGATCGTCGCCGTCGACCTGAACACCGGCGCCTACAAGTGGCACCACCAGTACGTGCCGCACGACGTGTGGGACCTCGACGCCGTTTCGCCCGTGATCCTGACCGAAGCGATGGGCAAGGACGGCAAGATGCGCAAGGTCGCGATCCACGGCGGCAAGACCGGCCACGTGTATGTGCACGACCGCGCCACCGGCGAGCTGATCCGCTTCAGCGAAGCGATGGTGCCGCAGGAAAACATGTGGGTGCTGCCGACCAAAGACGGCGCGCGCATGCTGCCGGGCGCCAACGGCGGCGTCGAGTGGAGCCCGATGGCCATCAACCCGAAGCTGCGCATGGTGTACGCCGCCAACCTGCACCAGCCGATGACCTATCATGTCGAAGAAGCCAAGTACCCGGGCGGCAAGCTCTGGCTCGGCGGCGCGTTCAAGGTGATCGCGGCCGAAAAGCAGTGGGGGCGCCTGGCTGCGATGAACCTCGACACCGGCAAGATGGCCTGGAAGTTCGACACCGACCAGCCGCTGATCGGCGGTGTGCTCGCCACCGCCGGCGACCTGGTGTTCAACGGCGAAGGCAACGGCCTGTTCCGCGCCTTCGACGCCAAGACCGGCAAGAAGCTGTGGGAGTACCAGTGCGGTGCGGGCGTGAACGCACCGGCGGTGTCGTACACGGCCGGCGGCAAGCAGTACGTGGCGGTCGCGGCGGGTGGCAACACGCAGCTCGACTTCAAGCGTGGCAACTCGGTGATCGTGTTCGCGCTCCCGTGAGCCTGAAGCGCTAAGCTCGCTCGTGCACCGGCCCCGGTGGTTCGCGCCACCGGGGCCGTTTCTTGTTCATGTTCGATGTTTCCGAAGGACCTTGCCTTGCAGCCCATGCAGCGAATTTTTCTGGCCGGCCTGTTGATCGCAGCGGCTTCGGTGGCCCGGGCGCAAGGCGCCGACAGCGTGCCGCCGAAGGCCGAAGCCTGTGCCGCGTGCCACGGGCCGGGCGGCCGCTCGGTCGTGCCGCAGTTCCCCATCCTCGCCGGACAGACCGCGCGCTACATGTACCTGGAGCTGCGCGACTTTCAGGAAGGGCGCCGCAGCAACGAACTGATGACGCCGATGGTGGCCGGCATGACCCGCGACGAGATGCGCGAGATCTCCGACTACTTCGCAAAGCAGAAGCCACCGGTGCAGACCTTCAAGACCGACCCCGAGAAGGCCCGCCTGGGCAAGCTCAAGGCCGACGAGACACTGTGCACGATGTGCCACCTCGGCGGCTTCGCCGGGCAGAACGAGGTGCCGCGTGTGGCCGGCCAGCACTTCGACTACATCGTCAAGCAGCTCACCGACTTCAAGGCACGCACCCGCACCAACGACGCCGGCAGCATGACGAGCGTGGCCAACACGCTCAGCGCGCAAGACATCGACAACCTGGCGCACTACCTCGTCGGGCTGTGACCGCCACGTGCAAACCGCCGCAGCGGCTCAGGCCGCGCAGCTTCTGAAGCCGACGAAGCCCTGGTCGTTTTTCGGTGCGTCGAAGTGCCGGCACTTTTCACTGCGCAAGCGCCCTGCGGTGGCGAACGACGCGCCGCGCTGGACCTTGCCCGCACCGAACTCCGGGTTCGGGTGCGCGGCCGCCGGCCCGGCCGCGAAGCCGGGGTAGACACGCATCGTGCTGGCAGTCCACTCGCGCACGTCGCCCCAGCGGAAGCCGCGTGGCGCGCCCTGGCTGGCGGCGGCTTCCCATTCCACTTCGGCCGGCAGGCGGCGGCCGGCCCAGCGGCACCAGGCGTCGGCCTCGAACCAGCTCACGTGCATGACCGGCTGCGTCATCGGCAACCGCACGAGCTTGCCGAAGCGCTGCTGCAACACGCCCTGGCGCAGCTGGTCCACATAACGCGGCACGCGCCGGCTGGTGGCCTGCACCCAGGCCCAGCCGGCTTCGCTCCAGTGCCCGCGCTCGTCGTAGCCGCCGTCTTCGACGAACTCGGCGTACTGGGCCCAGTTGACCGCCTGCGCATCGATCTCGAACTCGAGCACGGCCTCTTCATGGGCCCACTTCTGGTTGTCGAACACCAGGCCGCCGGGTTCGGCGCCGAGCCTGAAACGGGTGGCCGGAAACAGCAGCGGCTGGCGTGCGGCCACGCTCGGCGGCGCGGCCAGCAAGCCGGTGTCCAGGCCGAGCGCCTGCGCCAGCACCGCGAAGCTCTCGACGCGTGCGTCTTCATGGAACAGCGCGAGCCGGTAGAAGTACAGGGCGTCGTCGGTTTCATCGGCGCCTTCGAGCAATTCGAGCGTGGTCTCGAGCGTGTCGACGAGGTACTGACGTGTGGTCTGCAAGTCGGGAAACACCAGCGCCCAGCGGCTCGCGCGCGCTGCGCTCGCGGGGTCGAAACAGCGGTCGGCATCGGGCAGGATGGAGGCGAGCTTGGGTCGGCTGGCGTCGCAGCGCTCACCGCGCTGGCGCTGCACGTTGCGGGCGATCCAGTGCTCCTGAAACCAGCCGAGGTGGCCGAGCTCCCACAACAGCGGGTTGGCGTCGGGCCGCGCTTCGATCTCGAGTCGGGGGTTGCCGAGCAGTTTCTCGAAGGCGCCGATCCAGCGCAGGCTGTGGTTGCGCGAGTCGATCAGCGCGAGCGAGAGCACACCCTTGCCAGCGTGGCGCATGCGCGGCGAATTCACGTCGGCGAGTTCGGTGACCAGCAATTTTTTCTCCGCGCCACGGCGCCAAGGGGTCGAGCTTCATTGTTGCATCGGGCGCAGTGCTTGCCGGGGCGGGCCGTCAGCGGCGATACTGTATGCATAAAAGGGGTATCCTCTTAGCTCCAGCAACGCCGGAACTACTGGATGGATATCCAGCATATCGTACTGCCCGAAGCGGGTAAGGACTACCCCCGCAACTGGAACGAATTCCTGGACTGGTTCGGCAGCGAAGAGGCTTGCCTG
>JANYFX010000703.1 GCA_025359585.1 Rhizobacter sp.
CTGCGCGGCCCAGCCCGACGTGCTCTGGTGCCAGCACCATGCCGGCATGTGGCGCTCGACCGACAACGCGGCCTCGTGGCACGAGGTCACCGACGTGCCGGTCTCGAACTTCGGCTTCGCCGTGGCAGTGCACCCGGGGCATGCCGACACCGCGTGGTTCGTTCCGGCCATCGCCGACCAGACCCGCGTTCCGGTCGACGGCGCGATGGTCGTCAACCGCACGCGCGACGGCGGCCGCAGCTTCGAGACCTTGCGCAGCGGGCTGCCGCAGCGCCACTGCTACGACCTGGTCTACCGCCATGGGCTGGCGGTCGATGAGTCGGGCCGCCAACTGCTGATGGGCAGCACCACCGGCAACCTGTGGGGCAGCACGGACGCTGGCGACCACTGGGCTGCGGTCGACGTGAAGTTGCCGCCGATCTACGCGGTGCGGATGGGTTGAACCTGCGGCCGCTTCAGCGCAGATCGCCGTCCACGTAGTACCAGCGCCCGTCTTCGCGCACGAAGCGGCTCGTCTCGTGCAGGCGCTGGGCACGGCCACCGAGCTTGCTGCGGGCCACGAACTCCACGCTCGCGTGGTCGGCGTCCTGCACGCTGTGCTGCCGTACCTCCAACCCAAGCCACTTCAGCCGCGGCGGATTCGCTTCGATCACGGCCGGCCGGGTACTCGGGTGCCAAGTGGCACGCAGGTAGTTCGTCAGGTCGAGCACGTAGGCGCTGTAACGCGAGCGCATCAGCGCTTCGGCCGTGGGAGCGAGCAAGTGCAGCGGCCCGGCGTGGTACCGGCCGCAGCACTCGGCGCAGGGCAGGGCGGGCAAGGCGCCGCAGGGGCAAAGGAGCGTCGTGATCATGACCGCCGATCTTGCGCCACCCACAGTCCGAGCACCACCAGCAACAGCGCCACGATCAGCGCAGGCGCCAGTGGCTCGTGCAGCAGCAGGCCGCCGAGCAGCATCGCTGTCAACGGGCTCAGCGACAGGTACAGCGTGACCTTCGAGGCCACCGCATGGCGCAGTGCCCACAGCCACAAAAAATAGCCGATGCCGCTGCTCGTGCCGATGAAGACGACGGCGGCCCAGCCGGTCGCGCTCAAGTGCGGCACGCGCGCGTTCGCATCTTCGAACTGCGCCCACACCGCGAGGAAAAGCACGGCCGCCGCCATCGCGATCGCGCTCACCGGCAGAGCTGCGTGGCGGCGCAGCACCGGCCGGTACAAGACGCTGCAGACGGCGCCGCACAAAGCGCTGCCGAGCACGGCCAGTTCGCCCCACAGCGGCGCATCCGCCACCAGCGCTTTCGGCCCGAGTGCCACCGCCACGCCGCCGAGCGTGAAGGCCACGCCCAGGCTCTTGCGCCAACTCAAACGTTCGTGGCCGAGGGCGGCAGCGACCAGCAGCGTCAGCAACGGAAAGCACGCAAACAACAACGCCGCCTTCGCGGCCGGCAGCGTCTGCAAACCGATGTTGAGCAGCGCGATCAACAACGCGAACTGGCCGATGCCGAGCAGCGCGATGCGTGGCCATTCGCGCGCCGCGATCGTGTTGCGTTCGCGTGCGGCCAGCACGAAAGGCAAGAGCGTCACCAGGCCGATCGCATAACGCAGCCCGGCCAGCGTGGCCGGGCCGAGTTCGCCGATCACGAAGCGGGTGGCGACCATCGCCGCGCCCACCTGCACGCCGACCGCCGCAGCTGCCCACGGCGCCCAGGCCGCAGATTTCATCTGGATGTGGCCCGGTCGAGCGGCAACTCCCAGCTTTCGCCGATCAGGTCGTGGCCGAAGCTGTGGTGCGGCTCGCTCGCCACGAGCCGGTAGCCGGCCTTGGTGTAGATGCCGCGCGCGGCCAGCAGCAGGCTGTTGGTCCACAGCACGATCTTCTTGTAACCGGCCTGGCGCGCAAAACGCTCGCACTCGTCGACCAGCCGCACGCCCAGGCCCAGGCCGCGCGCCGAAGGCTCGATCAACAACATGCGCAACTGCGCCACGCCGGCTATGGGCTTGTGCGTCTTCTCATGCCGCGCCTGCACCAGGAACACGCTGCCGACGTTGGCGCTGTCGCGCTCGGCGATCCAGCAGGCTTCGCGCTTCGCATCGAAACGATCGACGAAGTCGGCGGCGATGCGCGCCACCATCGCTTCGAAGCTCCCGTCCCATGCGAACTCGTCGGCGTACAACGCGCCGTGGCGTGAGACCACCCAGCCGATGTCGCCCGGCCGATGCGCGCGCAGCAGGTAAGGCGCCTTGCGTTCACCACCGTCGCCGAGCAATTTTTCGATCTGCGCCATGGCCTGCAGCAACTGCTGCTGTTGCGGCTCGGTGAGCGTGGCCAGCAAGGCCGTCACGTCGGCCTGCGAGCGGGTGTTGAGCGGCGCAAAAGCACGCCGGCCGGCGGCAGTGAGGCTCAGGTGCTGGTGGCGCGCGTCGGCCGCGGCGCGGGTGGTCTTCAGCAGGCCACGCTCTTTCAGGCCACGCAGCAGCCGGCTCATGTAGCCGGGGTCGAGGTCGAGCTCGCGCGACAGGTCGGTGGCGGTCTTGCCGTCGTGGTGCGCCAGCTCCCACAGCAGCCGCGATTCGGTCAGCGTGAACTTCGTGTGCAACAGGCCTTCGTGCAACACGCCGATGCGGCGTGTGTAGAAACGGTTGAACTCGCGGATCTGTTCGACGCGGGTGGCGGTGGTGGTGTCAGACATCGATGCAAACAAGTTGCCAAAAGCAAATGATAAGTTGTCAGTGCCTGGATGCCAAGTGTCTGCCAGCGCTGCTGCCGGCCCGTCTCAAAACCCCGGGCTTGCGCTGGTAACTGTATAAACGTAAGGGGTATCCTCTTAGCTCCAGCAACGCCGGAACTACTGGATGGATATCCAGCATATCGTACTGCCCGAAGCGGGTAAGGACTACCCCCGCAACTGGAACGAATTCCTGGACTGGTTCGGCAGCGAAGAGGCTTGCCTG
>JANYFX010000705.1 GCA_025359585.1 Rhizobacter sp.
CCGAACGCGAACTCTGCGGTGAGTGAATCTTTCAGTTCTTGCGCGCGGCCGCGCTCGAACAGCAGGTCGATGCTGCGCAGATTGAAGGGTACCGGAACCAGCTTTCCTTCAACCATGCCGCAGACGCGATGCTCGTAGGCCCGCCATCGCGTGAAGGTCGACATGTACCGCCAGATCTTCTCGCTGTTGGTGTGAAAGATGTGCGGGCCATATCTGTGAACGAGCACTCCGTGCTCGTCGTGTTCGTCATAAGCGTTCCCTGCGATGTGCCCGCGTTTCTCGACCACCAGGACGCGCCAGTCCAGTTGCGACGCTGCGCGCTCGGCCATGACGGCACCCGAGAGGCCTGCGCCAACAACAATCAGGTCGGGGGTCATGGCGCCTTCGAAGTTTTGTCGCTGGTCTTGTGGCCAACGATGAGTTGTCGCAGGTTCGCGCGCCAGAGGCGCATCCGGATTCGATCACCGGTGAAGGTGGACACCAGCAGACGCAGGCTCGCGATCGCGACACCGAGAACGCGAAACGCGGCGACAGCGCCCACGCTTCGGTGGCGCCCGAAGTAGACAAGATAGCCCTTCAGGTATTCCGTCTGCAGCATTGGATTGACGCCGACGGTTCGGCTGCCGTGGTGGACGATGCTCGCGTCGGCGAAAAACACTGAACGCCATCCACGGTCTCGACATCGCTTGTGCCACTCGGCCATCTCGCCGCCGACAAGCGTGGCCTCCGAAAGGGGGCCTACCTCAAGCCAGGCGGCTCGTCGGATAAAAATCGACGCACCGCGGAAAGTCTCCACGTCACAAGTTCGATCGTGGTTCCAGAATCTGGAGCGCCCTGCGTCCAGACCCAACCAGCGCGCAAGGCGCTCGGTCGACGCGCTGTGCGCAATGAGCCCACGCATTCCGGAGAGATCGAGTAACGCCCGGAACAAGGTCGGAAACCCGTATGTGCTTCGCTGCAACGAGCCGTCGGTGTTTAAAAGGCGAGGACTGAGCGAAGCGACATTGCGGTTCTCGGGCAGTTCGAGGAACCTCAGACACGCGGCAGCCGAGTCGCCCAGAAAGATGAGGTCGTCGTTGGCGAACAAGAGGAACTCGGTCGTGGCATCTGCCGCAACTTGATTGTGGTTCCGGGCAAAGCCTTGCGGCGCGGCATTGGTCCGAACTTCGACCGAGGGAAACCGCTGCCTGAGGTCATCGGCCAGCGCCTCGTCGGGTTGGTTGCAAATGGCGCGAGCATGCATCTCGTGCCCGGAAACGGCGGTCAGCAGCGACGACAGGCAGTCGACCACCAGCGCGCGATCGGCACCAACCACCACCGAGACCGTCACGCTGGCCATGGCGCGATTCGCGGTTTGAGTTCGCACAGCACTTGTTCAACAAGTGCCCCGCATTCGTCGGACTGTGCCGCCGTGTTCGAGACATGAATCAGACGACCTGCAAGCCGATCGGACAGCGAAAACGCCTGGAATGCGTCGGACACACGCTGGATGGACAGATGCAATTGAGCCGGTGTGTGGTGGCGCCATTCGCGTGGCCGGTCTGTGCGGGCCAAAGTCCGCTCCAGCAGTGCACTCGTCGATGCGTCGACCCAAACGACAACGTCGGGCAACGGAATCGCCTCTCCGAAAGACTCGATCTCGTCAGGCGTGGCGCACGTGTCGCCGTCGAAGATCTGATGTGCCAGACCGAGAACGCCCTCGTCTGCAACGCACACGGCGTTGCCACTCCATCTCGCACGAACAACGTTGACACCAAGGATCCGGATCATCGACCAAGTCCGGATCACCAGCCAGAGCGCCTTCGGCTGCCGACGCAACATGAGGCGCACGGCGACCCACAGGAACCTTCGTGAACAGCCGTTCAGCAGCAGTGGAACGAGGCTGAGAGGGGTGCAGACCGCGTTGGCAAGACTGGTCACTGTCGAACTGCCGCGGGAGTCGTGGAAGCGAACCGGACAACCTTCCTGCTCCAAGCGCTGGACCAGCCGGGACGAAAGCGACGACTTGCCTGCGCCGGAGCAACCCATGAACTCCACCATCATCGTGGTCAGCTCGGCTCGCCCGGGAAAGATCCATACACGCGCTTTACCCCTTCTTGTGCAACGAGATCGGCGTCGAAGTTCTTCAGCGCGGTCTGGCGTGCTGCGGTCCCCATGGCAGAGCGCCGTGCGGGGTCGCGGAGCAGCGAGGCAACCGCACGCACCAGCGCTCCGACATCTCGCGGTGGCACGAGGATCGCGTCACTTTGATCATGAACCAGGGGTCGCGTGGAAGGAAGGTCGGAGCAAATCAGCGCACGCCCCATGGACATGCTCTCGAGTACTCCCTTTGGCGTTCCCTCGGCGTAATACGTAGGAACAATGACGACTTCAGAGGCCGCGTAGACGGTCCACACGTCCTCCCGGAAGGGAATCCATCGAATGGACCCGTCGGCAATGGCTTTCTCGACCACGGACCGATCGATCGCATCCAGGTTTCCTGGCTCGTGCGGGCCGACGAGCACCGCCTGCGCGGGCACGCCGCCACTGCGCAAGCCACGTGCCAACTCAATGAATTCCTCAACCCCTTTGCTGCGCAGAAGGCGCCCCGCAACCAAGGTGACGAGGGGCAGATCGGGAGAGACACCGAGTTGCGTGCGCAAAGCCGTCGTGGCTTCAGCGGGCACCGAAAACTGGTCGAACAGACGGGTGTCGACACCGGTCGCGATCATGGCGACCGACCTGCCGAAGGTGGCCAAACCGCGATCGACAAAAAGGGCACGATCACGATCGTTCACGAACCAATAAGTCGTGACTCGCGGACGGATCCAGCGCAGGCCCACTTCGACCATGGCCCTGATCATTCGCAGCCTTGGCTCCGGATGATCACCGTAGAGGATGCCCGATCCCTCCACGGTGTTGAAGATGCGGGGAATACCTGCCAGGGAGGCAGCCAGTCCCCCATAGAGATTTGCCTTGACGGTGAAGTTCTGAACAATGTCGAATGCTTGATCCCGAAACGCTCGATGCAGACTCCAGAAAAGTCGCACATCGCTTGCAGGGCTGATGAAGCGCGCATAGGGAACGGTGACATGCTTGACGTTCAGTGCGGTCAAGCGCGAGATGGTGTCGTCGGCCGCAGAAAAGGCCGTTATTTCGGCACCCTTCTTCTGAAGGGCTTCAATCAGCTGGCGGTAGAACAGCCAGAGCGTCCATGCGTCCGGAGCAACCAGTGCGATTCTTGTGCGTTTCATGGAACACCGCCTGTTGAACTTGCTGGTGTGCGGGGATGGTAAGCGCCCCGACCAGGCATGACAGTGTGTCAGCGAAGTCGAAGCGTCACGGGTCTTCGCTCGGCGGACCCCGGCCAGCGCGATAACGCAGGTGCGAGTCACCTGCTGG
>JANYFX010000010.1 GCA_025359585.1 Rhizobacter sp.
TTCGGCGCCGACGCGAACACACAGGCCTCGGCCGTCGATCTGGCCTTGCCGGGCACGCTGCCGGTGATGAACCGCGGCGCGGTCGAGCGTGCGATCCGCTTCGGTCTGGCGGTGAACGCAAAGATCGCGCCGCTGTCGATCTTCGCGCGCAAGAACTACTTCTACCCCGACCTGCCCAAGGGCTACCAGATCAGCCAGTACGAAACGCCGGTGGTGCAGGGCGGGTTCGTCGAGTTCCTGGTCGGCGACGTGCCGCACAAGGTGAACCTGACGCGCGCGCACCTCGAAGAAGACGCCGGCAAGTCGCTGCACGAGGACTACCAGGGCCAGACCGGCATCGACCTGAACCGCGCCGGCACGCCACTGCTCGAAATCGTGACCGAACCCGACATGCGCTCGAGCGCCGAAGCGGTCGAGTACGCGAAGACGCTGCACCAGCTCGTGCGCTGGATCGGCATCTGCGACGGCAACATGCAGGAGGGCTCGTTCCGCTGCGACGCCAATGTGTCGGTGCGCCAACCCGGCGCACCGTTCGGTACGCGCCGCGAGATCAAGAACCTGAACAGCTTCAAGTTCATGCAGCAGGCAATCGACTACGAAGTGCAGTGGCAGATCGACCTGCTCGAAGACGGCGGCACCGTGCACCAGGCCACCGTGTTGTTCGACCCGGCGAGCGGCGAAACGCGCGCGATGCGCAGCAAGGAAGACGCTCACGATTACCGTTATTTCCCCGATCCCGACTTGCCGCCATTGGCGATCGGTGCCGACTGGATCGAGCGGGTGCGTGCTGAGCTGCCGGAGCTGCCGAGCGTGATGGCCGCGCGCATTCAAAGCGAATACGGCCTGCCGGCGTACGACGCGGTGATGGTGACGCAGAGCCAGGCTTTCGCCACGTACTTCGAAGCCGCCGCCAAGGTCAGCGGCCAACCCAAGCTGGTGGCGAACTGGCTGATGGGCGAGGTGTCGAAGCGGCTCAACGCCAGCGAGAGCGACATCGGTGCCAGCTTCGTCAGCGCCGAAGAACTCGCGAAATTGATCGGGCGGATCGCCGATGGCACCGTGTCGAACAACGGCGCGCGCCAGCTGTTCGATGTGCTCTGGTCGGCTGATGCACACGCCGACATCGACACGCTGATCGGGTCGATGGGCCTCAAGCAGATGAGCGACACCGGCGAACTCGAAAGCATCATCGACGCCGTGCTCGCCGCCAACACCAAGTCGGTCGAGGAATACCGCGCCGGCAAGGACAAGGCCTTCAATGCGCTCGTCGGTCAGGCCATGAAAGCGACCAAGGGCAAGGGCAACCCGACGCAGGTGAACGAACTGCTGAAGAAGAAGCTCGGCTGAGATTGCGGGCAGGCCCGCGCGGCTTACTTCGCGGCCGCCGCGTTCGCCGCTTCGGCCCCGGCGTCGCCCACCGGCAGCGGCCCGAGCGAGCCCGCCGGCGCGCCGCGCCACAGCTTTTTCAGACGCTCCAGTTCGGCGTCGTAGAGCTTGTTGATGCGAACCACTTCGAGCTGCTGGTTCTGGATCAGCGAGCGCTGCGCCTCGGTCGAGGTTTCGTTGCCTTCGAGCTGGGCGCGCAGCGTGGCCGGCATCGTCTTGGCGTTGTAGAACTCGGCCTCGTCCATCAGCGGTTTGCGCGCCTTGGCCAGCAGCTCGAGCCGTGCTTCCGAGGCCTTGACCGCGTTGCGCATGCCGTCGAGCGCGGCGTTGCGCGCCTTGCGGTGCGCGGCTTCGTCGGGGAAGCGGGCGATCAGGTTGCGGTCGCGGCGCACCGCGTCTTGTCTTGCGGCCAACGCGGCGGCCACTTCGCGGTCACGCGCTTCCTTGTCGGCGCGCTCGTCGGCGGTGAGGGTGGGCCCGACCACGCTGCGCACCGAGCCGTCGGCGTTGAGCACACGCTGCTCGCGGGTGCTGCACTCGGCGATCGGGCGGTCGGACGTGAGCTTCTTGCCGTTCGCGTCGGTGCAGGTGTAGATCGCAGAGCGGCCGTCTTTTTGCGCCCGGGCAGCGTGGCCCGACAACAGCAGCAGCGCGCCACAGAGTGCCGCCGGGCCCAGCCTTCGCAACGATGACCCGAACTCACTCTGCTTCATTCAGACTCCATAGCGTTCACGGTAAGCCGCGACACGCCCGAAATGCGCGCTCAGGGCCGGGTCGGCATTTGCCTGCAAATACTGCAGCAGGTCGGCCAGGCTTGCGATCGCAACGACCTGCAGGCCGAGCTGCCGCTCCACGAACTGCACCGCCGACATCTGCGCGCCCTCGCCTTCGTCGCCGGATTTTTCCTGCCGGTCGAGTGCGATCGTCACCGCGTGCGGCGTGCCGCCCGCAGCCTTGATCATCGTGATCGACTCGCGCACCGAGGTGCCGGCAGAGATCACATCATCGATGATGAGAACGCGCCCGGCCACCCCTGCGCCGACCAGTGTTCCGCCCTCACCGTGATCTTTTGCTTCTTTGCGGTTGTAGGCGAAGGGCAGGTTGTGCCCGCGCCGCGCCAGCTCGACCGCGACCGTGGCCGCCAGCGTGATGCCCTTGTAGGCCGGGCCGAACAGCATGTCGAAGGCCAGGCCGCTCTCGGCCTGCGCCTGCAGCAAACGCCGCGCATAGAATTCTGCGAGGCGGCCGAGCTTGGCGCCGTCATCGAACAGGCCGGCATTGAAGAAGTAGGGCGAGAGCCGCCCGGCCTTGGTCTTGAACTCACCGAACCGCAACACGCCGGACTCGACCGCGAACTTCACGAAGTCTTGCGCGAGGGCGGTGGTCGGCGCGGCTTGGCTCATCGGGAAGTCCTTCGTGTTCCGTCTCGTCTCGTTGAATCTGAACGGCATCCGCTCTGCGGCGACCAAGGGCTTCGAGGCCTGGGCCGAAGGCGTGGCCGCCGATTGTATGGGTGTGCAGGAGATCAAGGCCCAGGCCGACACCGTGGTCGGCCGCTTCGACACCGTGGCCGGCATGAAGGGCCACTTTCACTACGCCGACAAAAAGGGTTACTCGGGCGTGGGCATGTACTCGCGCAAGACACCGAGCGCGGTGGTGCTGGGCATCGGCAACCCGGAGTTCGATGCCGAAGGGCGCTACGTGGAATCGCGCTTCGACACCGCCCAGCGCAAGCTCAGCATCATCAGCTGCTACTTCCCGAGCGGTTCGAGCGGCGAAGAACGCCAGCAGGCCAAGTTCCGCTTCCTCGCGCTGATGGCGCCGCGCCTGAAGGCGCTGGTGGCCGAGCGCGAGCTGATCCTGGTGGGCGACATCAACATCGCGCACAAGGAAATCGACCTGAAGAACTGGCGCAGCAACCAGAAGAACAGCGGCTTTCTGCCCGAAGAGCGCGCCTGGATGACGAACCTGCTCGACCAGATCGGCCTGGTCGATGTGTTCCGCACGCTCAACCCGCACCCCGAGCAATACACCTGGTGGAGCAACCGCGGCCAGGCGTATGCGAAGAACGTGGGCTGGCGGCTCGACTACCACCTGGCCACGCCGAAGATCGCTGCCAAGGCGAAGGCCGAGCACATCTACCTGGAGCAGCGCTTCAGCGACCACGCGCCGCTGGTGATCGACTACGACTTTTCGGCCTGACCCCTGAGCACCGAGAGACTCCCATGCCGACCACCGATCTCCTGGCCCGGGTGGGCGGCCCTTGGCTGGTGGCGCGCGAGCTTGGCGCGATTGCAGACGAGTCAGGCCGCGCGGCGCAGACGCTGCCGTCGGCGATCCTCTCCAGCAACCGTGGCGGCAGTCCAGTCTCGATGCTCGACATGAACGGCGACGACAATGTGCTCAATGACGTCCGGCAGATTGCCAGTAAGAAGCTGCGTTAGCGGGCGTTGAGCACGCCAACCAAGGGAAGTCTGGATGATGCCATTCGGTCGGGGCAGCATTGATCGCGCACATCGGCCGGCGGTCGTGGTGGCGCTGACCTTCGCAAGCAAGCTGCCCTGCACCGTTGGCAGGTAAACCGGCACTTACTATGCCGGTCAAGGCACACCTAGAAGTTTGAGGGAGCACAAGCTATGTCGCAAACCACCTGGCCCTATCCAGGTTCGCGGTGGTGGAAGTTTGACTTCCACACGCACACGCCGGCCTCCACAGACACGCCGTGGCACCGCCATGGCATGACGCTGACGCCACAGGACTGGCTGCTGAAGTACATGGCGGCGGGTATCGACTGCGTAGCGGTGACCGACCACAACAGTGGCGCCTGGATCGACCCGGTGAAAGCAGCATACGCAGGGATGAAGGCACTGGCTGACAGCGGGCAAGCGCCGGCAGGCTTTCGCGAGCTGACGTTGTTCCCCGGCGTGGAGATTTCAGTCAGTGGTGGATTCCACCTACTGGCCATTTTCGACCCCACTCAGACAACGCGCACCATCACCGACCTGCTGGCGGCTGTTCGCTACCAAGGCACGGATGGAGACAGCGATGGCGTGACGAGAGAAGGACCCGAGGATGTCTTCCAGGCCGTCTTGGATGCGGGCGGCATTCCAATACCCGCACATGCGGACCGGCCCGACGACGCTGGCAAGGGCCTCTTGGCACGACGTGACGACAGCAATGCAAGCCGTCTGGATGCGAACACGCTGCGGGGCATCTTCGACAGTGCGCAACTCCTCGCGGTCGAGTGGGAGGACATGACCCGTAGCCCGCCGACTTGCGTGCAGGCGCAGGTTGACAAGCTGGCCCGAGTCCTGGGCAGTGACTGCCACACCTTCCAAGGCCCTGGTGCCCCTAGCAGCCGCTATACCTGGGTCAAGATGGAAAGTCCCAGGCTCGAAGGCCTGCGGCTCGCACTGCTTGACGGCAATGGCGTATCCATCCGCCGCAGTGACGAAGGTGCTTTCGATCCGTTTCGCGTGCCGGCACACCTGGTCACGGCCATCGAAATCGAGCACGCACGCTTCATGGGCAACGGGGCGCCAGCCCGGTTGGCATGCTCTCCGTTCTTCAATGCCGTTGTGGGTGGCCGCGGCACGGGCAAGTCCACCGTGGTTCACGCACTGCGTCTGGCGGCACGTCGAGATCAGGAATTGGCCGCATTGCCGGCAGGCAGCGAACCGCGCGCACAGTTTGAGGCGTTCCGGAAAGTGGCCAATGGCCGCGATGACAAGGGGGCGGTTCGTTCCGACACTGAGATTCGCGTCGAATGGCAGCACGAGGCGGACCGCCTGCGGCTGCTGTGGCGGGCCGATGGTCAAGGCACCGTGGTGGAGGAGTGGCGTGGTGGCCTCTGGGAGCCCTCACCCAGCCAGAGCGTCAATGCAGCACGATTTCCACTGCGCATCTTCTCTCAGGGACAGATTGCGGCTCTTGCTGGCAGTGGGCGGCAGACCTTGCTGGGCATCATCGACGAGGCTGCCCAGATCGAGCCGTTGAGGCAGGCGGTTGAGGAAGCCCGGCGCACCTACTTCACCCAGCGTGCGCGCTTACGTGAAATGGACGGCAAGTTGGCTGGGTTGGCCGAAGTGGATCGGAAATTGGAGGAATCCGGGCGGAAGCTGGCCGCTCTTTCACAGGCTGATCACGCCGCTGTTCTTCGCGCCTACGCCCAGGCACAACATCAGACACGTGAAGTGAAGGGCGTGCTCGAGCAGTTGATGGCAGCTACCAAGCGCATTAGCGACTTGCCAGCGCAACTGGTGTTGGATGACTGGTCGAGCCAGCACTTCACGGAGCAGGACGCAGATCTGCTGTCCTGGCGCCAAGGACTTGATGCGCAGCTTGAACAGGTCCGCATTGAGTTGCTGGAGCGCGCGCGCAAGCTGGCCGCAGTGGTCGAGTCCGCGCAGGCGGATGAACGGTATGTGCAGTGGCGTGGGCGTGCGCAGGCGGCTCTGCAAGCGCACTCGGCACTTCAACAGCAACTTGCAGCACAAGGCGTCAGCGACCCGCAGGCCTTTGCCCGTTTGACTCAGGAACGTCAGCAACTGGAAGCGCAGCGCAAGACGCTGCAGCAGATGCAAGGCGACCGCCAAGTCTTGGTGAGGCAAATCGATGCGCAACGCGCATTGTTCGACGAGAAGCGTCGGGCTGTAACGCAGGCCCGAGAGAGCTTCGTCCAGCGCGCGCTGCACAGCAATCCATATGTCCGGATATCAGTCGTTCCGTTTGGTTTCGAAGCCAAGCAACTCGAACGTGAGCTGCGAGCGCTGATCGACGACACCAACGATCGGTTCGCCGAAGACATCCTGAACAACGACGCGTCGGGTGGGCTTGCATTCGAGTTGGCGCAGGTGGACGACCCACGAAGGGCTCAGATGGTGGAAACGGTCCGCCAGCGCTTGATGACGATGGATGCCCATCATCTCGGCGGCCGCCTGCGCAACTATCTACAGCGGCAACATGAGAAGCCGGAGTTTGCTGATCGCATATCGATCTGGTGGCCAGAGGACGATCTGCGAATTCAGTATCACCGCGAAAAAAAGTGGACTGATATCAGCGAGGGCTCACAAGGACAGCGCTCGGCTGCGCTACTGGCCTTTCTGCTGGCATTCGGTGAAGAGCCCATCGTGCTGGACCAGCCTGAAGACGACTTGGACAACCACCTGATCTACGAACTCATCGTTCAACAGATCAGGGAAAACAAGCTGCGGCGTCAACTGATCGTTGTGACGCACAACCCGAACGTGGTGGTGAACGGGGACGCCGACCTGGTGCACGTGATGGAGTTCGGCCGAGGGCAATGTTTTGTACAGCAAAGCGGTGCTCTGCAGGAGAAGGCGGTGCGCGAGGAGGTCTGTCGTGTGATGGAGGGAGGCCGCGATGCCTTCGAACGCCGCTGGAAGCGGCTTGGCCGGGAGGTTTGACATGTTCGCAACACGCAGTGAGCTGCTGGAAAAAATCAGGCTCGGTGAGGACACCTTCCTCGAACTCAAAGAGGTGAAGTTCGCGGGAGGGAAAGTCAGGGGGCCGTCGCAGGATGGACTGGCTGATGAATTGGCAGCGTTTGCCAACAGTTCGGGCGGTGTGCTGCTGCTCGGCGTGGAAGACACGAGCCGTGAGGTGCCGGGCATTCCGGTAGACAAACTCGATGATGTGGAACAACTGGTCCGTCAAGCGTGTGAGCAGTCCATCAAGCCACCACTGGCGCCCATCATCGAACGCATGACATTGCCTGATGGCGGCGGTGTTGAGCAGCCAGTCATTCGGCTGGCGATTGAGCGCAGCCTGTTTGTGCATCAAAGCCCTGGTGGCTACCTGCATCGAGTCGGCTCATCCAAGCGCCCGATTGCGCCGGATCAGCTGGCAAGGCTGTTCCAACAGCGCAGCCAGTCCCGTTTGATTCGTTTCGATGAAACGCCGGTGCCTCGGGCCACGTTGGGCGACTTGAACGAAGCGATGTGGAGGCGGTTTGCACCTCAGCGCAGTAGTGATTCGCCCGAGCTGTTGCTGAGCAAGCTGGCAATGGCTGCCCGTGATGAACAAGGCGAGTGGCGCC
This sequence comes from Rhizobacter sp., assembly GCA_025359585.1. Taxonomy (GTDB): domain Bacteria; phylum Pseudomonadota; class Gammaproteobacteria; order Burkholderiales; family Burkholderiaceae_C; genus LMDS01. The sequence continues at coordinate 7,445 of JANYFX010000010.1, forward strand.
CCACTGTTGCGGGTCTTCTGCTGGGTAGTTTGGTTGCCCAACAGTTCCTGCCTGGCGCGTTCATCCAGGCTGTGGCCTATCAAGGCAAGGATGTCGTGCCCACAGGTGAGGGGGTGTACCAGCGTGATGCTCAGGACATCGTGGGACCCTTGGATCAGCAGATCCTCGACGCCTGCGCGTTCGTGCGCAAGAACATGCAGATGACTGCACGCAAGCTTGCGCAAGGTGGGCGTGAGGATCTTCCCCAATTCGATATGTTGGCGGTGTTCGAGGCGGTGACCAACGCGGTGGCTCACCGGGATTACTCGATGGCCGGTGCGAAGGTGCGCCTGCGCTTGTTCGACGATCGGCTGGAGCTGTACTCCCCGGGCATGTTGCCCAACACGATGACGCCCGAAAGCCTGCCCTTCCGGCAGGCGGCCCGCAACGAGGCGTTGACCAGCCTGCTGGCGCGCTGCCCGATCGTCGATGACACACTGGCGGCCCACCGGCAGCACATCATGGACAAGCGAGGCGAGGGTGTTTCCATCGTCCTGGAGACAAGTGAACGCCTTTCGGGCAAGCGCCCGGAATACCAACTTAGCGATGACAGCGAGTTGAAGCTGACGATCTTCGCCGCAGCGACGGAGCAAGATGAGTGAGTCTCCAAACCTTGTCGCAGTCTCAACGTCTTGGCTGTCTTCCGTATTGAATAGGACCTGACCAGGCCAAAGGCCGCGGCGAAAGCAACGGCCGAGCACATCCTTCTGCAAAAACGCTTTTCCGACCACGCGCCGCTGGTGATCGACTACGACTTCACGCTCTGAACGGAACCCCTTCCCATGACCCTCGAAACGATCGAAATCGAAACCGGCCCGAACCCCACAGCCAGCATCATCGTCCTGCACGGCCTGGGTGCCGACGGCAACGACTTCGTGCCGGTGGCCGAAGAGTTCGATCTGTCCAGCGTCGGCCCGGTGCGCTTCGTCTTTCCGCACGGCCCGACGCGGCCGGTCACGATCAACGGCGGCCACGTGATGCGTGCCTGGTACGACATTCTCGGCACCGACCTCGCGCGCCGTGAAGACGAAGCCGGGCTGCGCGAATCGCAGGCGCTGGTCGAAGCGTTGATCGCGAGCGAAACCGGCCGCGGCATCAAGGCCGCGCGCATCGTGCTCGCCGGTTTTTCGCAAGGCTGCGCGATGACGTTCATGGCCGGCCTGCGCCACAAGGAACGGCTGGGCGGCCTGCTCGGCATGTCGGGCTACTTGCCGCTGGCCGACAAGACTGCGGCCGAGCGCAGCGCCGCCAATGCCGACGTGCCGATCTTCCAGGCCCACGGCACAGGCGACCCGGTGATCGCGATGTCGCGCGCCGTGGCGTCGCGCGATGCGCTGCGTGCGCTCGGCTACACCGTCGACTGGCACGAATACCCGATGCAGCATTCGGTCTGTGCGCCCGAGATCGCCGACATGAACCGCTGGCTGCTGCGCGTGCTGGGCTGAGCCCGGCGGCGCGCGGCCGCGGGGTCAGCGCGCGGCGACCAGCAGCGTGGCCGAAGCGGGCAGCGCTGCCGGCTTGGCCTGCGCCAGCTTCTGGCCTTCGGCACCGCGGCCCAAAGTGGCGCCGCCGAACACGTCGATGTTCAGGCCCACCACGAGGGCGATCGCGGCGGCGATCACGAGGCTGTTGAAACGGTCGTCGAGGCGTTGGCTGTTCATGTTCATGGTGGGCTCCGTGGGGCTGGGTTCGTGAAGCTGTCGATGCCTTGCATCAACGTGATTCCAATGTAGGTTTTCGACCTGCGCGCGTCGCCGTCACTGTGCACAGCGGCGCTGTGACGTATTCACATCGCCCAGGCCCGGCGACCTGCGGTTACGATCATTCATGGACCGCAGCAGTACCCGCCACAGCCACCAGGATCAACTTCTCCAACGCCACCTCGTGGCCCTGCTCGGCGACGTCGACCCCGGCGTGATCGCGCTGCTGCGCACCCACCTCGAATGGATCGAGATCGCCGGCGGTGACACGCTGATGCGCCAGGGCGACGCCGGCGACTCGATGTACATCGCGATCAGCGGCCGGCTGCGCGCCTACGTGGCCGACGAAGACGGCTCGCAGCACATGGTGCGCGAGATCTCGCGCGGCCAGATCGTCGGCGAGATGAGTCTGTACACCGACGAGCCGCGTTCGGCCACGGTGCTGGCGATCCGCGACTCGGTGTTGGTGAGGTTGCCCAAGGCCGAGTTCGCCGGCCTGCTCGCGAGCAGCGCGCAGGTTTCGATCGCGCTCACGCGCCAGATCATCAAGCGTCTGCAGGGCGACCAGAACCGGCCGGCTCTGGAGAAGCCCGTCACGATCGCGCTGCTGCCGATCACCGCCGGCATCGACGTGCCCGACTTCGCCGCGCGGCTCGAGGCGCAGCTCTCGAAGATCGCCCGCGTGCGTGTCGTCGACGCCGCCGTGATCGACCGCGAGCTGCATCAGGCCGGCATCGCCGAAAGCGACGGCGCCAACGCCGACAACAACCGCCGCATCGCGCTGCTGCTCGACGCGATCGAGGCCGACACCGACTACGTGCTGTTGCTCGCCGACGCGACGCCCAGCGCGTGGACGCAGCGCTGCTGCCGCCACTGCGACGAGTTGCTGCTGCTGGCCGACGCGGCGCAGCCGCCGGCCCTGCACCCGATCGAAGAGCAGGTGCTGATGCGCCGACCGCCCCGCACCGGCGCGGCCGAGATCCTGGTGCTGCTGCACCCGCAAGACCTGCAATCGCCGCGTGGCACCAAAGCATGGCTGGCGCGCCGGCCGCTCGCCGGGCACATCCACCTGCGACCCACGCTCGACCGCGACATGGCGCGGCTGGCGCGGCTGCAGAGCCGCACCGCCGTCGGCCTGGTGCTGGCCGGTGGCGGGGCGCGCGGTTTCGCGCACCTCGGCGTGCTGCGCGCGCTGCAGGAGCGTGGCATCGAGATCGACTGCGTCGGCGGCACCAGCATCGGCGCGGTGATGGCGGCCTACGTGGCCTCCGACCGGCCGCTCGCGACGGTGATGGCCAACGCGCGCAAGGCCTTCAGCGTCAACCCGACCGGCGACTTCAACCTGTTTCCGATGCTCTCGCTGATCAAGGGCGCGCGGCTGCGCGGCATCCTGACCCGCGCGGCACAAGACCTGCTCGGCTTCGACGCCGGCCTCGAAGACCTGTGGAAGACCTGCTTCTGCATCGCGACCAACTACTCCAAGGCCACCGAGCAGTCGCTGACGCACGGCAACATCGTCAAGAGCCTGCTCGCCAGCATCTCGATCCCGGGTGCGTTGCCGCCGGTGATCCACGACGGCGACCTGCTCTGCGACGGCGGCACCTTCAACAACTTTCCGGTCGACGTGATGCGCAACACGCGCGGCATCGGCCGCGTGATCGGCGTCGACCTGAGCTTTCGCAAGCCGCGCCGCATTGAGCACGACGACGTGCCGGGCAGCTGGGCGCTGCTGCGCGACCGCTTCCGTGCCAAGGCCAGCCGCCGCTTCCGCCTGCCCTCGCTCGCGTCGTACCTGATGAACGTGACCGTGCTCTACAGCACCTCGCGCCAGCGCAGCGCGCAGAAGCTCACCGACCTGTACTTCAACCCGCCGCTCGAACGAGTCGGCATGCTGGAGTGGAACAAGTTCGACCAGATCGTGCAGCAAGGGCACGCCCACGGCGCCGAGGTGCTCGACAAGCTCGCACTGGCCGCGCCATGAGCGAGCGAGCACAGCTCGAAGCCGGCATTGCGGCGTTGCAAGCGCAGCGCGCGGTGCTGGGCGATGCGGTCGTCGAGATGGCGCTGGGGCCGCTGCGCGCCCAGCTGAGCAAGCTCGACGCGGCACACCGCACCGAGACGCAGCAGCTGCGTCTGGTCAGCGTGCTGTTCGCCGACATCGTAGGCTCGACCGCGATGGGGCAGCAGCTCGATCCCGAAGACACGCACGCGATCATGGACGGGGCGTTGCAGAAGTTCGGCGCGGTGATCGAAGCCCACCAGGGCCGCGTGCTGCGCTTCATGGGCGACGGCCTGCTGGCCGCCTTCGGTGCTGATGGCGCACGTGAAGACGACCCCGAGCGCGCTGTGCGCGCCGGGCTGGCTTTGCTGGAAGAAGGCAGACTGCACGCAGCTCAAGTCGCGCTTCAACACGGCGTGGCCGGCTTCGACGTGCGGGTCGGCATCAACACCGGCAGCGCGCTCGTCGGCGGCGGCGTCGAGGCCGAGAACACCGCCATGGGCATGACGGTCAACATCGCCTCACGCATGGAGCAGACTGCGCCGCCGGGTGCCTTGCGCATCAGCTACGACACCTACCGCCACATCCGCGGTGTGTTCGATGTGGAAGAACAGGCGCCGATCGCGGTCAAGGGCCGCGACGAGGTGCTGGTGACCTACCTCGTGCAACGCGTCAAGCCGCGCGCCTTCCGCGTGCCCACGCGCGGCATCGACGGCGTGGAGACGCCGATGGTCGGGCGTTATGGCGAACTCGCTGCCTTGAGCCAGGGCTTCGAAGCGGTGCTGGCCGAGCGCACGCTGCAGGCCTTCACGGTCGTCGGTGATGCCGGCCTCGGCAAGAGCCGCCTGCTGG
>JANYFX010000019.1 GCA_025359585.1 Rhizobacter sp.
CTCGCCGCCTGAGTCAAGGACTTGTCATGTTCCAGCATGTAGAGCCGTTCGCCGGCGATCCGATCCTGAGCCTGAACGAAGACTTCCAGAAGGATCCGCGCGCCGGCAAGATCAACCTGAGCATCGGCATCTACTTCGACGATGCCGGTCGCATCCCGGTGCTCGACTCGGTGCGGCGGGCCGAGGCGATCGTGGCCGCCAACGTCGGGCCGAAGCCATACCTGCCGATCGAAGGCGCGGCCAACTTTCGCAGCGCGGTGCAGGGCCTGCTGTTCGGCGCCGATCATGAAGCGATCGCCGCGGGCCGGGTCGCGACGCTGCAGACCGTGGGCTCGAGCGGTGGGCTGAAGGTGGGCGCCGATTTCATCGCGCGCTACTTTCCCGGCAGCCAGGTCTGGGTCAGCGACCCGACCTGGGACAACCACCGTTCGATGTTTGAAGGCGCGGGCCTGACGGTCAACACCTACCCGTACTACGACGCCGACACCGGCGGCCTGAAGTTCGACGCGATGCTGAGCACTTTGCGCGGCCTGCCCGCCAAGAGCATCGTGCTGCTGCACGCCTGCTGCCACAACCCGACCGGCGTGGACCTGACGCGTGCGCAGTGGGACGCCTTGATCCCGGTGCTGCGCGAACGGGAACTCATTGCTTACCTCGATCTGGCGTATCAAGGTTTCGGCGATGGCATCGAGGCCGACGCCTACGCCGTGCGCGCACTGGCCAGCGCCGGCGTGAGCTTTTTCATCGCCAACTCGTTCTCGAAGAGCATGAGCGTCTACGGCGAACGCTGCGGTGCGCTCAGCGTGGTCTGCCCCGATGCGGCGCAGGCCGTCAACGTGCTCGGCCAGATGAAGTTCACGGTGCGCCGCAACTACTCGAGCCCGCCGATCCACGGTGGCCAGATCGTCGCGACCGTGCTCACCGACCCGGAACTGCGGCGCGAGTGGGAGGCCGAGCTCGGTGCGATGCGCGAGCGCATTCTGGCGATGCGCAAGAAGCTCTACGCGGTGCTGAAGGCCAAGGTGCCCGGGCGCGACTTCGAGTACTTCCTGACCCAGCGTGGCATGTTCAGCTACACCGGCCTCAGCGCCGCGCAGGTCGACACGCTGCGCGAGCAGCACGCGCTCTACATGGTGCGCTCGGGGCGCATCTGCGTGGCGGGCCTGAACTCGTCGAACGTGGAAGCGACGGCGGTGGCGATCGCTGCCGTTTTGTAGCGTTCGAACCTTCAGCGATCGAACCAGCGCCGGGCGCACAGCCCGAGGCCGGTGGCTACGCTCGCGAAGCGGTCGCCGCGCATCGCCCGCGCAGTGGGGAACGCATCGGCAAGGCGGCTCGCCAGCAAGCGCAGGCCGGTCGAGCCGCCGGTGAAGTAGAGCGCGTCGATCTGTGCCGGTTTCAGCCCGGCCTGCGCAGCCGCTTCACGCGCCGCACCGACGATGCGCTCGATGTCGGCATCGAGCGCCTGCACCGCTTCGGCCTCGGTGAGTGGCACGCTCAGCGCACGCTCGGTGTGGCTCAGGTCGATGCGTGTGGCGCCGCCATCGGCCACGTCGATCTTGGCTGCTTCAGCGCGCGCCGCGAGTTCGTGGCCGAGGCGCTCTTCGACCACGACCATCAGCCGCTCGTAGTGGGCCGGGTTGGCGTAGTTGCCGCGCATGGCGCGCAGCTCGGCGACGCGGCCGGGGCTGTAGACGGTGTTGATCAAATGCCAGGTCGCCAGATCGAAGTACACGCCGCTCGGCACTTCGCGCGCGGGCGCGCCGGCGATCACCGGGCCGTAGGCGCCGAAGCCGTATTCGGGCAGGATCGCCGCGAGCTCGACGCGGCGGTCGAAGTCGGTGCCGGCAACGTGCACGCCGTGGTTGGCGAGGATGTCGCTCTTGCGTTCGAGCCGCTTCGCGCGCTCGGGGCCGACGCGCACGACCGAGAAGTCGGACGTGCCGCCGCCGATGTCGGCCACCAGCACGACCTGTTCCTTGTCGATGCTGCTCTCGTAGTCGAACGCCGCAGCGATCGGCTCGTACTGGAAGTGGACCTCGTCGAAGCCGACCTGAGCCGCCGCAGTTTCCAGCGCCGCCTGGGCTTGTGCATCACGGACCGGATCGTCGTCGACGAAAAAGACCGGCCGGCCGAGCATGGCGCGCCGGATCGGTGCCTTGGCCTGCGCTTCGGCGCGCGTCTTCAGGTGCTTGAGGTAGCCGGCCACGATGTCGAGGTATTTCACGCCGCGGCCGCCACCCACGTCGGTGGTCTGCTCGATCAGGCTGCTGCCGAGAATGCTTTTCATCGAGCGCATCAGGCGGCCGTCCAGCCCGTCCACGTAGGCCGCCACGGCGGCACGGCCGAAAGCGCGTGGCGGGCCGTCGAGCTCGGGGCCCTCGACAAAATAGAACACGGCCGTCGGCATCGTCGTGTGGCCGGGTTCGAGCTCGACCAGGCGCATGCCGGAAGCGCTGTCGGGCACGGCGATGGCCGAGTTCGAGGTGCCGAAGTCGATGGCGCAGTACATGGTGTGGGGCCGGCGCGGGAACGCCGCACGGCCGAAGAGGCGGGGTCGCGATTCTACGGACCTTGTGCAGCGCAGGCCGTATGCTCACGCTCGGCATTTGTGCCAAGCCATCGAGTGACCCGCATGCAAAACCTCTCTCGCCACCTCTGCCGCCTGGGCGCTGGCCTGGTGTTCGCGCTTGCCGCGCTGCACGGCCACGCCGCGGATGTCTCCAGCTTCAGCCCCGCGCCGGCCGCCGACAAGCTCGCCGCCGCGCGCACCCAGATCGCCGCGAAGAACTGGCCCGCCGCCATCGACGAGCTGAAGAAAGCCAATGACACCGGCAGCGCCGACTGGAACAACTTGATGGGCTACAGCCTGCGCAAAGGAAAGACGCCCGACTACGCCGCGGCCGAGAAGTACTACAACGAAGCCCTGCGCATCGACCCTTCGCACCGCGGCGCGCTCGAGTACTCGGGTGAGCTGTACCTGATGACGGGCAACCTGCCCAAGGCCGAAGAGCGGCTGGCCACGCTCGACAAGGCCTGCAAGGCGGCGTGCGAGGAATACGCCGACCTGAAGAAGTCGGTCGCGCGCTTCAAGGCCAACGGCAACAAATACGTGGCGCAGTGAGCGCCGCATAGGAAAAGGGCGCCCCGGCCCGGCGGCGCCCTTCGTCCAACGCCCGGCCACCTCGTGAGTGGCCCGGCGGCACAGCACGCTTACTTCGGGATCACGACCGTGTCGATGACATGGATCACGCCGTTGTCGGCCACGATGTCGGCAGCGATGACCTTGGCGTTGTCCACCGTCACGCCACCGGTGGTGCCCAGCGTCAGCTCCGAGCCCTGAACGGTCTTGACCTTGCCGGCCTTCACGTCCTTGGCCATCACCTTGCCGGCGACCACGTGGTAGGTCAGCACCGCGGTCAGCTTGACCTTGTCGGCCAGCAGCGCGTCGAGGTCGGCCTTCGGGATCTTGGCGAAGGCGGCATCGGTCGGCGCGAACACGGTGAACGGGCCTGGGCCTTTCAGCGTGTCGATCAGGCCTGCCGCTTGCAGTGCGGTGGCCAGGGTCTTGAAATTGCCGGCGGCCAAGGCCGTGTCGACGATGTCTTTGGCTTGCGCCGAGAGCGCGGCCAGGGCGAGAGCGGAAACAACGAACAGCTTCTTCATGAGAACTCCAGTGGGGTTGAGGCGGAACGAGGGAAAGGGTGTTCAGGGCGCGGGAAGGATCACCTTGTCGACCACGTGAATCACGCCGTTGCTGGTGAGCACGTCGGTCGCTGTAATGTTGGAAACACGTGAGCGCTTGTCGGTGATGGCGAGTGCGGCACTGACCGAGAAGGTTTCACCTTCCACCGTGGTGATCGGCGCGCCGACTGGCACTTCTGCCTTCAGCACAACGCCCGGCACCACGTGGTAAGTCAGAACCTTGGTCAACAAGGCTGTGTTGGCCAGCAGCGCGGCCTTGCTGATGCCCAGCTCGGTCAACAGCGAAGCAAACGCGGCATTGGTCGGTGCGAAGACCGTGAACGGGCCCGGGCCGCTGAGCGTGCCACCGAGGTTGGCCGCGACCACAGCTTCGACGAGGATGCTGAAGTCGGGCAAGGCCGATGCCGTCTGTACGATGTTCTTGTCACCCGGCAGCAGCACTTTGTCGATGGCGTGGATGATGCCGTTGTTGGCCCGGATGTCGGTCGCGACGACGTTCGAGCTGCGGTTGCGTTCGTCCGTGATCACCACGGCGTTGCCGACTGCGTCAATCTTGAAGAAACCACCCTGAACCGTTGTGATGTGCTCGCCCAATGGGATGCCGGCCTTGAATACGCGGGAGGGCAACACGTGGTACGTGAGCACGGCGGTCAGGAGCGGCTTGTTGGCAAGAAGCTGCGCTTTGGTCAAGCCCAGTTCGGTGAGCAAGGCCGCGAAGGCCGCATTGGTGGGCGCGAAAACCGTGAATGGGCCGGGGCCCGACAAGGTGGCGCCAAGGTCGGCGGCCGTCACCGCCTCGACGAGGATGCTGAAGTCGGCGTTGGCTTGCGCCACCTCGACCACGTTGCCCACCGGGGTCGGTGCCGGCGCCGGGTCGTCATCGCCGCCGCCGCAGGCCGACACCATGACCACCGCGGCAACAGCGGCCATCTTTTTCAACCAATCCAGCATGATCGAGACTCCTTGAACAAATGGGGTTGGGAGGGCGCGCAATACGCGCCCGGCTCGCGACGTGATCGAAATCACAGACCGCTGAGTGCAGAATGTGAACTACTAGGTATTCCTTTGCAACCATACGGTCATGTTGCAACCAATTGGTTTTTATTCGACCCTTCCGTACAGAAATTTGCACTGCGGTTTACACTTGCGTCATGGGCCGTGTGTCATTCAGAGAACAAGTGCTGCGGGCGCGAGAAGAGGCAATCCTCGTTTCGGTGAACCGCTTGCTGGCCGAAAAAGGCTTCGACGTGATGACCGTCGATGAAGTGGCTGCCGATGTCGGCATCGCCAAGGCGAGCCTGTACAAGCACTTCGCCTCGAAGGAAGAACTCGCGGCCGCCGCGATGATCCGGGTGCTTGACCGTGCTTTGGCGCAGCTCGAAACCCAGCAGGCCGATACGCGCGCCGCACCGTTCGACCAGCTCAAGGCCGCCACGCGCTGGACCATGCAGGTGCAGCTCGCCGGCGAGATGCCGTCGCTGCCGGCGCAGAACTCCGCGCTGCGCGGCGCGCTGATGGGCAACAAGGTTTATCTCGACCGCCTGATGCAGGTCAGCGACCTGCTCGGCGTGTGGATCACCGCCGGCCAGAAAAGCGGCAGCCTGAATGCCGCCTTGCCGCCGGAGCTGGTGCTCTACACGATCTTCGCGCGCGCCTGCGACCCGGTGCTCGGCCTGCTGAAGGCCGGGGGAAACTACAGCGACGAGCAGATCATCGAGATGTTGTTGGTCACGTGTTTTCAGGGGCTGGCTGCCGTCGCGGCACCCGCGAAGACACCGCGCGGCCACGCGGCGGCACAAGCCGCCTGACGCGCTGCTTCAGCGCCGGTTCAAACCTGCAAGACCAGCTGCGGCTGGTGCCCTTCCGGTTCACCTTTGATTGCGTGCCCGCGCGAGTTGCACACGACGCGTGTCTGCCCGTTCGCGTGCGGCACAGCGTAGTCGTGCTGACAGTGCAGGTGGCCGTGGATCCACAGGTCGGCATGCGCCAGCAGGTCGTCGTCTGCATTGCAGAAGCTCGCGGTGCCGGGCTGCGCGCCGTAACGCGGGTCGGCGCTCTTGAAGCTGGGCGCGAAGTGGGTGACGACGACGGTCGCGTCCCAGCCGCTCGTCGGTTGTTTCAGCTCGGCTTCGAGCCAGGCGCGGCAGGCCAATGATTCTTCGCGCACACCGGCCGCGTCGAGCACCGCGCCGTGGCGCGTGGCGCGCATGATCTTCACGAAGTAGCCGGCGGCGCGCATCGCACGTTCACGCTGCTTGGCGCCGAACAAGTCGAAGTCCGACCAGCGCGTGGTGCCGACGAAGCGGATGCGCTTGCCTTCGCGGTCGGTGAGCACGAGGCGTTCGCATTCCAGCAAGGTGATCGCCAGGCGCGCGCAGCGCTCGCGCAGCGCCGGCCAGGCTTGCGTGAGTTCACGTTCGTCGAACTCGTGGTTGCCGGCGATCATCAAGACCGGCACGGGCCAGCCGCGAAACTTCTCGAGCGCGGCCCAGGTGCTGTCGATGTCGCCGGCCAGTACCAGCAACTCGGCGTCCGGAGCTGGCTCGGGCTTGTAGACCTCGGTTTCGAGGTGCAGGTCAGAGAGAAGTTGCAGGCGCAAGGATCAGAACTCAGGCCAGCGCCGGGCCGCCAATGGCCACGAAGAGGGCCACTGCGTGGCCCTCTTCGGCCTGAGCTCCCGTCGGAGGGCGGCGCCGCAGGCGCCTGGGGGCCGTCATGTCACGCCGTGGCACTGCTTGAACTTCTTGCCGCTGCCGCACGGGCAGGGGTCGTTGCGGCCGACCTTGGGCGTTTCGCGTTTCACGGTCTCGACCTTGTAGCGCTGCTCGCGCGTCAGGTCCTGCAGGTCGGCGATCGCGACGACCATGTCTTCCATTGCGTCTTCGAGCGTGGCGAGCGGGTGCTCGCGGTCGAGTGTCGCGACGACCTCGATCTCTTCCGGCGTTTCGGCCGGCAGGTGGCGGTAGATGCGGGCGAGTGCGGCCATCACCGCGTCGTCGGGCATCTCGGCGAGGTCGGGGAACACGACGGTCGCGTGCTGGAAGCCGGCGGCCCAGGGCATCAGCGACTGCGAGACCGGGCTCAACCCGGCCATCGGATCGACCTCGCCTTCGGGCACCGGTTCGCGCGGGTGTTCGTCGTCGAACTCCAGGACCAGCGGGTCGAACCAGCCGTCTTCTTCGATCGCGCGGTTCAAGGCCGCATGGCGGCGCAGGATCAGCGAGGTGGTGCGGGCGAGCCAGGTCGCGTCGACCTCGTCGGGCAGCGGCGTGCCGTCGAAGTCGAACACGTGCGCGAGCCATGTGGCCGATTCGAGCAGGACCGGCTGCACGATCACGCCGCACAGGTAACCGTCGAGCATTACCGCATCGAGCGGTTCCAGCGGCTCGGGGGTGGCGGCGAGCAGGTCGTCGAGCTCGGCGAACTCGGCGTCGGTGAGGTCATGCGCGCGCGCGGCGTTCGTGGGCAAAGGGTTCGGCGGCATGGTGGCTTTCAGTGGGATGCGTCCAGCATTGTGCTCATACCGAGAACTGGCCGATCAGCCGGTAGCGCGCACCGGGGTGGTAGAGCCGCGCGATCGACGCGACCGCGCCCTGCGACACGGTGCGGCGCGACACCATCAGCAGCGCGCTGCCCTCGGCTACGTCGAGCAGCAATGCCTGCTCTTTGGTGGCCAGCACCGCTTCGACCACCTGCTCGGCTTCGGTCAGCGGTGCGTGCTCGAACAGCACGTGCGAGGGCGTGACCCGCGTGAAGTCGCAGTTCAGCAAATCGGGCGCGAGCAAGGGATTCACGTGCCGGTCTTCGAGCTGGATCGGCACGCCGCTTTCCGAATGCACCAGCCGCACATGGACCACGGCCGTGCCTTTTGGCAGGCGCATCGCGGCAGCGGTGGTGGCATCGGCCTTCTCGCGCGCGACACCGAGCACACGCGTGCTGTGGGTGTGGCCGCGTTCGTGAATCTCTTCGGCGATGTCGCGCACCCGCAGCAGGTTCGAGATCGGGTGCAGCTCGGCGACGAACGAGCCCGAACCCTGGCGGCGTTCGATCAGGCCTTCTTCTTCCAGCTCGCGCAGCGCGCGGTGCACCGTCATGCGGGCGCAGCCGAATTCCTGCACCAGCTCACGTTCCGACGGCAGCCGCACGCCCGGCTGCCAGCCGCCGCGCGCGATGCGCTCGCGCAGCGAGGCCTTGACGGTGGCGTAGGGCAGCGTGCGCGCAAGTTTCATCGGGCCATTCTAGTCACGTGCATGCTAAAGTTGTCTAGACCACTTCAGGGCGCGTTCGATGACCACTCCGCAGCACACCATCACCCCGGGGCAGCTCGACAGGGCGCTGCTCGAACAGGTCGCCGGCGGCGGTGCACACTGGTCGATCGCCGCGTCGGCGCGGCCGGGCGTCGAGGCCAGCGTCGCTGCGGTCCGCGAACTGGTCGCGCGCAATGCACCGGTCTACGGCATCAACACCGGTTTCGGCAAACTGGCGCAGACGCGCATCGCGGATGCCGACCTGGCGCAACTGCAGAAGAACCTGGTGCTGTCGCACTGCGCCGGCGTGGGCAAGCCGATGAGCGCGCCGGTGGTGCGGCTGATGCTGCTGCTGAAGGCGGCGAGCCTGGCGCACGGTGTGTCGGGCGTGCGGCCCGAGGTCATCGATGCGCTGCTGACTTTGCTCAACGCCGACGTGCTGCCGGTCGTGCCCGAAAAAGGCTCGGTCGGCGCGTCGGGTGATCTCGCACCATTGGCGCACATGAGTGCACTGCTGATCGGCGTGGGTGAAGGCTTCGTCGATGGCGTGCGCGTTCCGGCCGCGCAGGCGCTGGCCCACGCGGGCCTGAGCGCGATCGAGCTCGGCCCGAAAGAAGGGCTGGCGCTGCTCAACGGGACGCAGGCCTCGACCGCGCTCGCCATCCACGCCGCGCAGCGCCTCGGCCGCGTCTTCGGTGCGGCCGTGGCCGTCGGCGCGATGACGGTCGATGCGGCCAAGGGCTCCGACACGCCTTTCGACGACCGCATCCACGCCGCGCGCGGCCAGGTCGGCCAGCGTGACGTGGCGGGCCGCTACCGCGCGTGGCTCGCGGGCAGCGCCTTGCGCGTGTCGCACCTCGACTGCGACCGCGTGCAGGATCCCTACTGCCTGCGCTGCCAGCCGCAGGTGATGGGCGCTTGCCTCGACCAGATCGAACACGCCTGGAAGATCCTGCTGATCGAAGCCAACGGCGTCTCCGACAACCCGCTCGTGTTCGCCGACACCTTGCAGGCCTTGTCAGGCGGCAACTTCCACGCCGAACCGGTCGCGTTCGCGGCCGACAACCTGGCGCTCGCGATTGCGGAGATCGGCGCACTCGCGGAGCGCCGCACTGCGATGCTGATGGACCCGGTGCTGTCGGGCCTGCCGGCGTTCCTGGTCGAACACGGCGGCCTCAATTCGGGTTTCATGATTGCGCAGGTGACTTCGGCCGCGCTCGCCTCCGAGAACAAGTCGCTCGCGCATCCGGCGAGTGTCGATTCGCTGCCGACCTCGGCGAACCAGGAAGACCACGTCTCGATGGCGACCTTCGCGGCGCGGCGCCTGCACACCATGCTCGACAACACGGCCGGCGTGGTCGGCATCGAGTGGTTGTGCGCGGCGCAGGCGCTGGAGTTTCACCGGCCGCTGAAGTCGTCGGATGCGATCGAGGCCTTGCACGCGCGCTTGCGCACGAAGGTGGCGCGCTTGAGCGTCGATCGTTTGATGGCGCCCGACATCGAAACCGCCACCGCGCTGGTCGAACAAGGCGTGCCCGCTCCGATGTGACTCCGCGCCTCAGTGCTCCATCAACACCGCTTTGAGGCTCTCGACGCGGATGTCTTCGGTGACGATCGCCTTCAGCTCCGAAAAGCGCGGCGTCGTCTTCACGGTGTAGTGGCGCGGGTACGGCAGATCGATCGCGAGTTCGTTCTTGATGCGCCCGGGGCGCGCGCTGAACACGGCACAGCGGTTGGCCATGAAGATCGCTTCGTCGATGTCGTGCGTCACGAACAGCACTGTCTTCTTGTGCAGCTCCCAGATCGACAGCAGCAGCTCCTGCATCAGGGCGCGGGTCTGGTTGTCGAGCGCGCCGAAGGGTTCGTCGAGCAGCAGGATCTTCGGGTCGTTCGCCAGCGCCCTGGCTAGCGCAACCCGTTGTTGCATGCCGCCTGACAGCTGCTTCGGAAAATGCGACTCGAAACCGTTGAGGCCGACCTCGGCGATGAAGCGCTGAGCGATCTCTGCCTGAGTCGCCGGCAGCATGCCTTTCTCGCGCAAGCCGAAGCAGATGTTCTCGCGCACCGTGAGCCAGGGGAACAGCGTGTAGCTCTGGAACACCATGCCGCGGTCGGCGCCGGGGCCGGTGACACGTTGCCCATCGAGCAAGACCTGGCCGACCGTCGGCGAGTCGAGCCCGGCGACGATGCGCAGCAGCGTCGACTTGCCGCAGCCCGATGGGCCGAGGATGGTGATGAAGTCGTTGTTGGCGACTTCGAGACTCGTGGGTTGCAGGGCCAGCGTAGGCACGCCGCGGTTCACACCCGGGAACGTGCGGCCCACACCTTGAATCGACAGCTGGCTCACAGCGCCGCCCAGCGAAACATTGCGCGGTTGGCGCGCTTGAAGGCCACGTCGGACACGAGCCCGATCACGCCGATCGTGATGATGCCGAAGATGATCTGGTCGGTGGCGAGCAGCGCCTGGCTGTCGGTGATCATGTGGCCGATGCCTTCGCTCGCGCCGATCAGCTCGGCCACGATCACGTAGGTCCAGGCCCAGCCGAGCACCAGCCGCAAGGTCTCGGCGATCTGCGGCGCGGCGGCCGGGATCAACACGCGCTTGACGATGCCGAAGTCGCTCGCGCCGAGTGTGTAGGCCGCTTCGACCAGGTCACGCCGTGTGCCGCCGACCTGCATCGCGATCATCAGCACGAGCTGGAAAAACGAGCCGATGAAGATCAGCCAGAGTTTCTGCGCTTCGCCGATGCCGGCCCACAGGATCAAGAGCGGGATGAAGGCCGAGGCCGGCAGGCAACGCGCGAACGACACGAAGGGTTCGAAGAAGGCCTCGATGCCCTTGTACGCGCCCATCGCCACACCCAGCGGCACGGCGATGAGCGCAGCCAGGATGAAGCCGCCGAGCACACGCCAGATCGTGAAGCCGATGTCTCTCGCGAAGCCCTGCTCGGTGAGCAGCACCCAGCCCGACTTGAACATCAGAATAGGGTCGGCCAGAAAGGTCTTCGGCACGAAGCCGCCGAGCGTGGCCACGCCCCACACGGCGAAGAAGAGCACGAAGAAGAGGATGCCCAGAGCCGTTCTTTGGCCCGGGCTGACCTCGCGCAGCGGCTTCAAAACAACGCGCCGACTGGCTTACTTGATGAAGCTCGTGTCGGCCAGCGCCTTCATGTCGGGCAGCGCCTTGATGCTGCCGATTTCCAGCAACAGGTCGGCCGCTTCCCTGCTGAACGTGGCGTGTTCGGCGGCGAAGAACTTCTGGTTCGCGGCCTTGTCTTGCCAGCGCAGGTAGGCCTGCGACTTCTCGAAGGCTTCGCCGCTCTGCTTCACGTCGGCGCCCATGATCTCGAACGACTTCTTCGGGTCGCTCTTGATCATGTCGAGCGCGGCGAAGTAACCGTCGGCGAGCGCCTTGGCGGCCTTCGGGTTCTCTTGCAGGAATTTCGGCGTGCAGCCGAAGGTGTCCATGATCATCGGGTAGTCGAGCGTGGTCGCGATGATCTTGCCGGCTTCGGGCTTGGCGCGCACGGTGGAGAGGTAGGGTTCGTAGGTCATGGCCGCGTCGAGGTCACCGGCGTTCGCGACGAAAGCGTTGGCCGCGGCCTGCGGCTCGAGCGTCACGACCTTCACGTCTTTCACCGACAGGCCGTTCTTCTTCAGCATCCAGGCCAGCGTGAAGTACGGTGCCGTGCCGGGGGCCGAGGCGGCCACGGTCTTGCCCTTCAGGTCGGCGATCTTGGCGGTGCTGTTGCGCGTGACCATGCCGTCGGCGCCATAACTCTTGTCGAGCTGGAAGATCCCGCAGAAAGACCGCCACCTGGCGATCGCCTCGGGCGACGTGCAGTGCGCCGCCACCACGGTCGAAACCTGGGTCGTCTGGAACGCCAACGGCGTGGGGTGGGTGCGTTGCCTGATGCAAGGCGCGTGCCGGAGTCTACACTTTGGCCCTG
>JANYFX010000031.1 GCA_025359585.1 Rhizobacter sp.
CATCGAGCGCTTCGTCACCGATGCACGCGCGGCCGGTGTCGACGGCGTGCTGGTGGTCGACTACCCGCCGGAAGAATGCGAAGGCTTTGCCGCCACGCTCAAGGCGAACGGCCTCGACCCGATCTTCCTGCTCGCGCCGACGTCGACCGAGGCGCGCATGCAGCACGTCGGCCGCATCGCCAGCGGCTACGTGTACTACGTATCGTTGAAAGGCGTGACCGGCGCTGGTCACCTCGACACCGCTGCGGTCGCCGCGATGGTGCCGCGCATCAAGGCCTTCGTGAAGCTGCCGGTCGGCGTGGGCTTCGGCATTCGCGACGCGAAGACGGCCCAGGCCGTCGCTGCGGTTTCCGACGCGGTCGTCATCGGCACCGCGCTGGTTCAATTGCTCGAAACGCGCACGCGCGACAATGTGGCCGCAGCGGCCGGCGAGTTCATCGCCGAAATCCGCAAGGCACTCGATTCCTGAAAGGATCCACCGCATGAGCTGGCTCGAAAAACTGCTGCCGCCGAAGATCCAACCGAACGAACGCGGTGAGCGCCGCACGGTGCCCGAAGGGCTGTGGATCAAGTGCCCTTCATGCGAGACGGTGCTCTACAAGACCGACCTCGAGCAGAACATCTACGTCTGCCCGAAGTGCAGCCACCACCACCGCATCGGTGCACGTGCGCGGCTCGACGCGTTTCTCGACCCGGAAGGCCGCTACGAGATCGGCCAGGAAGTGCTGCCGGTCGATGCGCTCAAATTCAAGGACAGCAAGAAGTACACCGAACGGCTGAAAGACGCACTCGAATCCACCGGCGAGACCGACGCGCTCGTGGTGATGGGGGGTGCGGTGCACGCGGTGCCGATCGTGGCCGCGTGTTTCGAGTTCGACTTCATGGGAGGCTCGATGGGCTCGGTGGTCGGCGAACGTTTCGTGCGCGGGGTCGAAGCCGCTATCGAGCAGAAGACACCGTTCGTCAGCTTCACCGCGACCGGCGGCGCGCGCATGCAGGAAGGTTTGTTGAGCCTGATGCAGATGGCCAAGACCAACGCGGCGCTGACGCACCTGGCCAAGGCTCGCCTGCCTTACATCAGCGTGCTCACCGATCCCACGATGGGCGGCGTTTCCGCCAGCTTCGCGTTCGTGGGCGACGTGGTCATCGCCGAGCCGAAGGCGCTGATCGGGTTTGCCGGCCCGCGCGTGATCGAGAACACGGTGCGCGAGAAACTGCCCGAAGGATTTCAGCGCGCCGAGTTCCTGATGCAGACCGGCGCGATCGACATGATCATCGACCGGCGCGAGATGCGCGCCTGCGTGGCGCGCGCGATCGCGATCCTGCAGCGCCAGAGCGCCGATGCGGTCGTCTGACCCGGCCTTGACCCTCCCGCACTTGCCCACCACGCTTGCCGACTGGCTGGCGCGCTGCGAGCGTCTGCACCCGAAAGAGATCGACCTCACGCTCGAGCGGGTGCGCGGCGTGGCCGAGCGCCTCGGCCTCGTGTTCGACGCGCCGGTGGTGGCGGTGGCAGGCACCAATGGCAAGGGTTCGACCTGCGCGATGCTTGAAGCCATCGCCTTGCAGGCGGGTTACCGCGTCGGGCTGTATTCCAAGCCGCACCTCGTGCACTTCGAGGAGCGTTGCCGCGTCAACGGGCAGCAAGTAAGCGCAGCAGAGCTGCTGCCACATTTCGAAGCGGTGGAGAGAGCGCGCGGCGATGTGAACCTCACGTACTTCGAGTTCACCACGCTCGTGATCGCGCGGCTCCTGTCGATGGCGCCGCTCGACCTCGTGATCCTCGAGGTCGGCCTGGGCGGCCGGCTCGACGCGGTCAACGTCGTCGATGCAGATTGCGCCGTCATCACCAGCATCGACATCGACCACACCGAATACCTGGGCGCCACACGCGAGGCCATCGGCTTCGAGAAGGCCGGCATCATGCGCGCCGGCAAGCCGGTGATCGTGAGTGACCCGGTGCCGCCGCAGAGTCTGGTCGACCACGCGCAGAAGATCGGTGCCGATCTGTGGCGTTTCGGGCGCGACTTCAACTATTCGGGCGACAAGCTGCAGTGGAACTGGGCCGGGCGCACCAAGCGTTTCAACGCGATGGCTTACCCGGCGCTGCGCGGTGCCAACCAGTTGCTCAACGCTTCTGGCGCGCTGGCCGTGTTCGAAGCCTTGCGCGAGCGTTTGCCGATCACCGCGCAGGCGGCGCGCAACGGCCTGGCGCTGGTCGAGTTGCCGGGGCGCTTCCAGATCGTCGCCGGCCAGCCGACGCTGGTTCTCGACGTGGCACACAACCCGCATGCCGTGGCCACGCTGGTGCAGAACCTGGATCAGATGGCGTATTTCCCACGCACGCACGTCGTGTTCGGTGTGATGCGCGACAAGGACATCGACGCCATCCTTGCGCGCCTGGCGCCCATCGTCGACCACTGGCATTTCACCGACCTGCCTGCACCGCGCGGGGCGAGCGCGCAAGAGCTTGCGCAGCGCCACGCTGCTTTGCATCTGAAAGGGCCCGGCCCGGTGACGGTTGCGTGCCATGCCGACCCCCGCCAGGCACTCGACGCAGCACTGAGCCAGGCCGACCCCGCTGATAGAATCGTGGTCGTCGGATCATTCCAAACCGTGGGCGGCGTCTTGAAGGACGGCCTGCCCCGGTTGACTGGCAAACACGCCGTCTGAGCGCCCCGCGCCGACGACTCGAAAGGCGGGCGCGAAGGCGCCAGGGCACTGTGCCGCCACCCGCAATTCTGGAACTCGCACCGCATGGGTTTGCTGTCCAATTTCAGTCGAAAAAAAGAAGGTGCTTCCGCGGCTGGAGCCTTCCAGGAGCCGGCCGACGCGGTGCTGAAGGCCCGCACCCGCGCGCGCCAGCGCCTGATCGGCGCCGTGGTTCTGGTCGTGATCGGCGTGATCGGCTTTCCACTGGTCTTCGAGACCCAACCGAGGCCGATTCCGGTCGATATTCCGATCGTGATTCCCCGCAAGGACGGCGCGCCGCCTTTGGCCATGCCACCGGCGCGTTCGCCCACGACGGCCACTCCCGCCAATGCGCAAACCTTGCCCTCCGCCGCGTCGGCGCCAGCGCTGGCCAGCCCGCCAGACGAAGTGATCCCGGAAACCCGCGAGCAGGCCGGCAAGGAAGTCGGCAAGGAGCTGGTTTCCGCCGCGCGGCCACCGTCGGCACCTGCCGTGGCAGAGAAGGTGGCGTCCAAACCCTCAGCAAAACCGACGTTGGCCGAACCCGCGCC
>JANYFX010000039.1 GCA_025359585.1 Rhizobacter sp.
GGTTGCTACAACTGCCACTCGCAGATGATCCGCCCGCTGCGCGCCGAGACGCTGCGCTACGGCCACTACTCGATGGCCGGCGAGTTTGTCTACGACCACCCGTTCCAGTGGGGCAGCAAGCGCACCGGCCCCGACCTGCACCGCGTCGGCGGCAAGTACAGCGACGAGTGGCACCGCATCCACATGAACAACCCTCGCGACCTGGTGCCCGAGTCGAACATGCCGGCCTACCCGTGGCTGCAGAAGGCCGCACTCGACCCGGCCGATTCCGAGCCGCGCATGCGTGCGATGCGTTTGTTGGGCGCGCCGTACAGCGACGCCGAAATCGCCGAAGGCGCGGCCGCGCTGGCCGGCAAGAACGAGTTCGACGCGCTGGTGGCCTACCTGCAGGTGCTCGGCACCGCCGTGAAGTGAGGAGCTGAACGTGGACGTGAACATCCTTCGGATCGTGGTGACGCTGTTGTCCTTCGTCGCCTTCATCGGCATCGTGCGCTGGGCCTGCTCGCGCAGCAACGCGGCGGCTTTCGACGAGGCCGCACAACTGCCGTTTCTCGACGGTGAAACAGCCGCCGACAAGGGCAGCAAGCCATGAGCGATTTCTTCAACAACGGCTGGGCCGTCTTCGTCGGTGCGGCCACCGTGATCGGCCTGCTGTGGTGCCTGTGGCTGCTGTGGGTGGCCAGCAAGCGCGAGGTGATGGCGGCAGACAACAGCACCGGGCACGTCTACGACGAAGACCTGGTCGAGATGAACAACCCGCTGCCGCGCTGGTGGGCGATCCTGTTCGTGTTGACCATCGTGTTCGCGTTCGCCTACGTGATCGTCTACCCGGGCCTGGGCAGCCTGCCGGGCCAGTTCGGCTGGACCAGCGTGAACCAGTACGAAGCCGAGCAGCAGAAGGCCGGCGTGCTGATGACGCAGGTCTACGCGAAGTTCAAGGACCTGCCGGCCGCCGAGTTGCGCAAGAGCCCCGAGGCGATGGCCATCGGCGAGCGCCTGTTCATCAACAACTGCGCCGCCTGCCACGGCTCGGACGCACGCGGCAGCAAGGGCTTTCCGAACCTGACCGACACCGACTGGATCCACGGCGGCACGCCCGAGAAGATCGAAGAGAGCATCACGCTCGGCCGCCAGGGCAACATGCCGCCGATGGCCGCGGCGGTCGGCACGCCGGAAGACGTGCGCAACGTTGCCAACTACGTGCTCAGCCTGTCGGGCAGCCCGCACGACGGCATCAAGGCGGCGGCCGGCCAGTCGAAATTCGCGGTCTGCGCCGCTTGCCACGGGCCGGGCGGCAAGGGCACGCAGGCACTCGGTGCACCGAACCTCGCCGACAAGATCTGGCTGCATGGCTGGGGCGAAGACGCCATCGTCGAGATGGTGACGCACGGCAAGCTCAACGTGATGCCGGCGCAAGGCGGGCGCTTGTTGCCGGAACAGATCCACGTGCTCGCGGCCTACGTGTGGAGCCTGTCGCAAAGCGCCTTGCCCGCCTCCCCGGCGTCGCAATAGCCGAAGCCGCGTTCGATGCCGGTCCAAAAGATCATCCCGATCGCCGTTGCGGAGTCGTCCGCAGAGATGGTCTCGCTCTACCAGAGCGAGGGCAAGATCCAGATGCGCTCGGTCAGCGGCTGGTTCGCCGGCTGGCGCTGGGCGCTGGTGTGGTTCACGCAGATCCTGTTCTACGGCCTGCCGTGGCTGGAGTGGAATGGTCGCCAGGCGATGCTGTTCGACTTGGCCGCGCGGCGCTTCTACATCTTCGGCATGGTGCTGCACCCGCAGGACGTGATCTACCTCGCCGGGCTGCTGATTCTCTCGGCCTTCGCGTTGTTCCTGTTCACGGCCGTGGCCGGTCGCCTGTGGTGCGGCTACGCCTGCCCGCAGACGGTCTACACCGAGATCTTCATGTGGGTCGAGCGGCGCTTCGAGGGCGACCGGCAGGCGCGCATCAAGCTCGACGCTTCCGCGTGGAGCGTCAACAAGCTCTGGCGCAAGGGCGGCAAGCAGATCGTGTGGCTCGCCATCGGCCTGTGGACCGGGTTCACGTTTGTCGGCTACTTCACACCGGTTCAATCGCTCGCGACCGAAGTCTTCGGCAGCGGCG
>JANYFX010000049.1 GCA_025359585.1 Rhizobacter sp.
CCGGCGCGCACGCCGGGAATCAGCCATCTCTGCATTTATTCCCCCTGTGGTCCCCGGCTGACAAAGGAGCCGCTCGGCCTGTCACCCACCATGTTGCTGGCGTCGGACCCGCTTGAGCACGGGTCACCGGAGTATGCCAAGCCGAGCGCTCAAAGGGGCGGCTCGCTACCGCAGCTCGTGGTCGCGAGCCGACCCCCGAGAGTCACCGCCCCGCTCACCCCTTCATGTGGTTCGGCAGGAACGTCACGATCTGCGGGAACACATACAGCAGCACCACCATGCCGACCATCAGCAGAAAAAACGGGAACGCGGCACGCGCGATGTAGACGATGCTGCGCTGGGTCATGCCCTGCATCACGAACAGGTTGAAGCCGACCGGCGGCGTGACCTGCGCCATCTCGACCACGATCACGATGAAGATGCCGAACCACAGCGGGTCGATGCCGGCCTTCTGCACCGTGGGCATGATCACGCCCATGGTCAGCACCACCATCGAGATGCCGTCGAGAAAACAGCCGAGCACGATGTAGAACGCGGTCAGCGCCATGATCAACTGGAACTGGCTCAGCCCGAGCGAGGCGATCCACTCCGCCAGGTGGCGCGGCAGGCCGATGTAGCCCATGCTCAGCGTGAGGAAAGCGGCACCCGCGAGGATCAGCGCGATCATGCAGTACAGGCGCGTGCCACCCAGCAGCGATTCCTTGAACGTGTTCCAGCTCAGCGAGCCTTGCAGCGCCGAGAGGATCAGCGAGCCCACCACGCCCAGACCGGCGGCTTCGGTGGCGGTGGCGATGCCGGAATAGATGGAGCCCAGCACCGCGGCGATCAACAACACCACGGGGATCAGGTTGCGTGACTCGTACAACTTTTCGCGCAAGCTCATCCGCGCGTCGCGGGGCGGGATCTTGCCGGCGTTGAGCAGCGACCAGCCGGCGATGTAGGGCGAGAAGATCAATGCCAGCACGATGCCGGGGATCACGCCGCCGATGAAGAGCTGCGAGATCGACACGTCGGCCGTGACGCCGTAGACGATCATGATGATGCTCGGCGGGATCAAAAGCCCCAGTGTGCCGGCGCCGGCCAGCGAGCCGATCGACATGATCTCGGGGTAACCGCGGCGCGTGAGCTCGGGCAGGCTCATCTTGCCGATGGTGGCGCAGGTGGCGGCACTCGAACCCGACACCGCCGCGAAGATCGCGCAGCCGACCACGTTCACGTGCAGCAAGCGGCCGGGCAGCGCCTGCATCCACGGCGCCAGGCCCTTGAACATGTCTTGTGACAGGCGGGTGCGGAACAAAATCTCGCCCATCCAGATGAAGAGCGGCAGCGCCGTGAGCGTCCAGCTCGAAGCCGAGCCCCAGATCGTGACGGCCATCGCGTCGCCGGCCGGTCGGGAGCTGAAGAGCTGCATGCCGATCCAGGCCACGCCCGAGAGCGTGAGGCCGATCCACACCCCGCTGCCGAGGATCAGGAACATCGAGCCGATCAAGAGCGCGGTGATCGCAAAGTCACTCATTGTGTGAAGCCTCTTCAGACATGACCACGACGCGTTCGCCGCGCAGTTCAAGCACGAGTTCGTCGATGAAGGCGATGGCCAGCACCAGCGTGCCCACGGCCATCGACAACTGCGGCAGCCACAGCGGCGTGGCGTCGTTGCTGGTGGAGATGTCGTGGAAGGTGTACGACTGCCACGCCAGCTTGCTGCTGTAGACGGCCGAGAGCGCCGCGAGGGCCGATGCCGCGAACAGTGACCACAGCTCGAAGCCGCGTTTCCACGCGCCCTTGAGCGAGCCGATCAACAAGGTCACGCGAATGTGCTCGCCCTTTTTCAGCGTGTGCGCCATGGCGAGGAAGCCGGCGGCGGCCATCATGTAGCCGGCATAGGCGTCGACACCGGGCAGGTTGAAGTGCAACTGCCGGCCGAGGATCGACAGCATCACCATCACCAGCAGCAGGACCATGAACACCGCCGCGAGCGCGGCGGCGCTGTCGTAGAGCGTGTCGAGAAACCGGCGCACGCCGGTCGGAGCGGGCGCCGTAGTCATCACATCTTCTTGTAGGCGTCGATCACGGCCTGGCCTTCGGGGCCGGCTTTTTCCAGCCATTCCTTCAGCATGGTGTCACCGACCTTTTTCATGTCGCTGGTCAGTGCCGGCGGTGGCACCATGATGTTCATGCCGTTCTTCTTCAGCAGGTCGATGTACTCGG
This sequence comes from Rhizobacter sp., assembly GCA_025359585.1. GTDB lineage: Bacteria > Pseudomonadota > Gammaproteobacteria > Burkholderiales > Burkholderiaceae_C > LMDS01. Next base: position 2,209 of record JANYFX010000049.1, read on the forward strand.
TGTTCTTGGCTTTCGACAAGGCGAAGCCGCGTGCTTCGGCGTCGGCACCGGCTTTCAGCAAGGCGGACTGGGTCGGCTTGTCGAGCGCGTCGAACGCCTGCTTGTTGACGAGCACGCCGTTCTTCGGCAGCCAAGCTTGCGTGTCATACCAGTACTTGATGTACTCGTAGGTCTTGGTGTCGTAACCCGTCGAGCCCGACGACATGTATGACTCGATCACCCCCGTGGCCATTGCTTGCGACAACTCGGCCGCCTGCACGGTGACCGGCTGTGCGCCGACCAACTCGGCAATGCGCGAGGTCTGTTGGTTATAGGCGCGCCACTTCACGCCTTTCAGATCAGCAGCCGAGTTGATCGGCTTCTTCACGTAGATGCCTTGCGGAGGCCACGGCACGGCGTACAACAGCATCATTCCCTGCTCGCCAAGCTTCTTGTCGAGCGCCGGCTTCTGTGCTTTGTAGAGCTTGGCGGAGCCGTCGTAGCTGTCCGCGAGAAAGGGCAGGGCATCGACACCGAACAGCGCCCATTCGTTGGAGGAAAGCGAGAGCAATATCTCGCCCATCTGCGCCTGACCGCCCTGCACCGCGCGCTTGATCTCGGGCGCCTTGAACAGCGAAGCGTTCGCGTGCACCGTGATCTTCAGCTTGCCGGCCGTGGCCTTGTCGACATCGGCCGCGAACTGCATCAGGTTCTCGGTGTGGAAGTTGGTGGCCGGGTAAGCGGCTGGCAGGTCCCACTTGGTCTGGGCCGAGGCCACTGCAGTGAAACCGGCGAGGGCCGATGCAAGGGCGAGGGAACGACGGGTCAGGTTCATGAACACTCCAGTCAGCGGTTGTGTGAGCGGTTGGGATGGGGTCTTGAAAAGCATAGAGCGTGCCGCTCTGGTCGGCATCGGCGCTTGCCCGAATGCTTGCAGTCTAGAGATGTTGGCGATAAAGTGTCAATAACTTATCAACGTTTTAGGTGAAAGCCCGCATGTCGAACAAAGCGCCCGCACCGAACAAGGCCAGCCGCAAGACAGCGGCGCGCGGCATCGTGTCGTCGTCGCACCTGGTGTCGCCGCGCAGTGTGGAGCTGTCGGAATTCGAGTTCGGGTTGATCGTCGCGTGGAACGCTTTTTCGCGCTGGGCCATGCGCTGCATGGCCGCCGCCGGCTGCCCCGACCTGACCATCACCGACGTCTTGGTGCTGCACCACATCAACCACCGCGCACGCAACAAGAAGCTGGCCGACATCTGCTTCGTGCTGAACTACGAAGACACGCACGTCGTGGCCTACTCGCTGAAGAAGCTGCTCGCGGCCGGCCTCGCGCAAGGCGAGAAGACCGGCAAGGAAGTGTTCTACAGTCCCACGCCGGCCGGCGAAGCGGCGGTGCAGCGGTACCGCGAGGTGCGCGAGACCTGTTTGATGGACAACCTCGACGCCGAGCGCAACCCCGACATCGGCGAGATGGCGCGTTTGCTGCGCACGATGTCCGGCCTGTACGACCAGGCAGCGCGCGCGGCGACCTCGTTGTGAAGACGCTCGGTGTGCTGATGCTCGACACGCGCTTTCCGCGCGTGCTGGGTGACATCGGCAACCCGGCGACGTTCGATTTCCCGGTTCGATACAAGACCGTGCGCGGCGCTTCGCCGCAGCGTGTGGTGCGCGAGCGTGACCCGGCCTTGCTGCAGCCCTTCATCGACGCCGGGCGCGCGCTCGTCGCCGAAGGCGCCGGCGCCATCACGACGAGCTGCGGGTTTCTGGTGCTGTTCCAGCACGAGTTGCAAGCGGCATTGCCGGTGCCGGTGTGGGCTTCGAGCCTGCTGCTTCTGCCCGTGCTTCAACACGCCGGCGTGGTGACCGTGGATGCGGCGTCACTCGGCGTCGACCACCTGCGCGCAGCGGGCGCCAAGCCCGACACACCGATCGAAGGCATCGCAGCCGGCAGTGCGTTCCAGCAAACGCTGTTGCAAGACCGGCCCACGCTCGACGCCGACGACGCGCTGCTGCAGGTCGTCGGTGCCGCGCAGCGCTTGCTCGCGCGCCACCCCGCGCTCACCGACATCGTGCTCGAATGCACCAACATGCCACCCTATGCCGGAGCGGTGCGCCGCGCCACCGGCCGAAGGGTGCACGACATCACCACACTCATCGGCGAGCGCTTCCACGCGCTGCCGCACTGAAGGCCTCACATGAATCCGACCCAAGACAAACGCTGGCAGTTCTGGATCGACCGCGGCGGCACCTTCACCGACCTGGTCGGCAAGCGGCCCGACGGGTCGCTCGTCACGCACAAGCTGCTGTCGGAAAACCCCGAGCAGTACCGTGACGCAGCGGTCGCCGGCATTCGCCACCTGCTCGGTTTGAAGGCTGGTGAGCCCATCACGCCCGAGCAGGTCGAGTGCGTGAAGATGGGCACCACGGTCGCGACCAACGCACTGCTCGAACGCAAGGGCGAGCCAACGCTGCTGGTCACGACGAAAGGTTTTCGCGACGCGCTGCGCATCGGCTACCAGGAACGGCCGCGCATCTTCGACCGCCACATCGTCTTGCCCGAGCTGCTCTACAGCCGCGTGATCGAAGCGGTGGAGCGTGTCGGCGCGCACGGCAACGTGGTGCAGCCGCTCGACGAACTGCACCTGCGCGAACGCCTGTGGGCCGCGTTCGACGCCGGCCTGCGCAGCGTGGCCATCATCTTCATGCACGGCTACCGCTATCCCGCGCACGAGCTCGCAGCGCAGCGGCTCGCGAAAGAAGCCGGCTTCACGCAGATCAGCGTGTCGCACCAGGTGAGCCCGCTGATGAAACTCGTCGGGCGCGGTGACACGACGGTGGTCGATGCCTACCTGTCACCGATCCTGCGACGCTACGTCGAGCAGGTGGCCGGCGAGATGCCGGGCGTGAAGATCTTCTTCATGCAGTCGTCGGGTGGCCTGGCCGACGCGCACGCATTCCAGGGCAAGGACGCGATTCTGTCGGGCCCGGCCGGTGGCATCGTCGGCATGGTGCGCACCGCGCAACTTGCCAAAGACGATCTCGGCACCGAGAAGGTGATCGGCTTCGACATGGGCGGCACCTCCACCGACGTGAGCCACTTCGCCGGTGAGTTCGAGCGCGCGTTCGAAACCCAGGTGGCCGGTGTGCGCATGCGCGCGCCGATGATGAGCATCCACACGGTCGCGGCCGGTGGCGGTTCGATCCTGTCGTTCGACGGCTCGCGTTTCCGGGCCGGGCCGCAGAGCGCGGGCGCCAACCCCGGGCCGGCCTGCTACCGGCGCGGAGGGCCGCTCGCGGTGACCGATGCCAACGTGATGGTCGGCAAGATCCAGCCGGCGCATTTTCCGAAGGTGTTCGGTCCACAGGCGAACGAGCGGCTCGACGCGCAGGTCGTGGTGGAGAAGTTCACGGCGATGGCCGCCGAGATCGAAGCTGCGACCGGCATGAAGCGTTCGCCCGAAGAAGTCGCCGAAGGCTTCATCGACATCGCCGTGGGCGCGATGGCCAATGCGATCAAGAAGATCTCGGTCGC
>JANYFX010000058.1 GCA_025359585.1 Rhizobacter sp.
CGTCAGGGTCTCCAGAAGCTCTTCGTGCGCTTCGATGTTCTTGGCCGCAGCCGGTTCGCCGGCGCGACGGGTCAGGTTCAGCTGCAGGGCCACGAGCACCGGGTCGTTGACCGTGCGCACCGCAGCGTAGGCCGCTTCGGCTTGCGGGTGGCGGCGGCGCAAGTAGTTCAGCCACTGTTTGAGCCGGCCGGCGCGGGCAGCAGGCGCGATGTGCGCTTCGATCAGGAACCAGAACTCGCGCATCAGCGGCAGCAGCTGTTGCCAGGGCACACCGGGGCCGTCGTGCGGCTCGGCATGCGGCTGCCGATCGGCCACGATCGCAAGCGCCAGGCCGGGGTCGCGCACCATGCCGCGGCCGAGCATCAGCATGTCGCAGCCCGACAGCGCGCGGCAGCGGCGCGCGTCGGCCACGGTCCAGATCTCGCCGTTGGCCACGACCGGGATCGGCACGCTGCGCTGGAGCTCGTGGATGTGCTCCCAGTACGCCGGTGGCCGGTAGCCGTCGAGCTTGGTGCGGGCGTGCACCACCAATTCGTCGGCGCCCGCATCGGCGATGGCCAGCGCACATTCGAGCGCGCGGCTCGTGTCGTTCACGCCCAGGCGCATCTTGGCCGAGACCGGCACATCGCGCGGCACCGCACGCCGCACCGCGCTGACGATGGCGTGCACGAGCGCGGGGTCGTCGAGCAAGGCAGCGCCGCCACCATGGCGGTTCACCACCTTGGCGGGGCAACCGAAATTGAGGTCGATGCCGGCCGGCCGCAACCCCGCGAGCCGGGCCGCGTTTTCGGCCAGGCAGACCGCGTCGGAGCCCATCAGCTGCGCCCGCACCGGCACGCCGGCGGGCGTGCGGCTGCCATTGAGAAGCTCCGGCACGATGCGCGTGAACACACGCTCGGGCAGCAGCGTGCCGGTGACGCGGATGAACTCCGAGACGCAGCGGTCGATGCCCCCCACGCGCGTGAGGATGTCGCGCAACGTGAAGTCGAGCAGGCCTTCCATCGGCGCGAGCAGCAAGGTCATCGGAGGGCGGCAACAAGCGGAGGCATGGGCCGTAGTGTAAGAACCCCACGCCAGCTCAGCCCCGCGGCCTTGCGATACAGTCGCCGCGAATCGTTTTTCAAGGACCCACGATGAACCTGATCTACGTCGGTGACCCGATGTGTTCCTGGTGTTACGGCTTCGCCAAACCGATGGACGAGCTGCTCGCCGACCCGCGCGAGACCGCACCCCTGCAGCTCGCGCTGATCATGGGCGGGCTGCGGCCGTTCACGACCGAGCCGATGGCGCCCGGCAAGGCCGACGAAATCTTCGGGCACTGGCATCATGTCGCCGAGGCCAGCGGCCAGCCGTTCGCGCAAGCCCCGAACACCGCATTGCACCTGCCGGGTTTTGTGTACGACACCGAACCCGCGAGCCGCGCCACCGTGACGGTGCGCAGCCATTGGCCGGGCAAGGTGTGGCGTTATTTCAAGGCGGTGCAGCACGCGTTCTACGCCGAAGCGAAAGACGTGACACGCCCCGAAGTATTGGCCGACGTGGCCGAGCAGCTGGGCATCTCACGGGTCGAGTTCGCGAAGGCCTTCGCCTCGCAGGAAATGCGCGACATGACCGCCGCCGACTTCGCGCAGTCTCAGGCCTGGGGCATTCGTGGCTTTCCCACCGTGGTGGCCCAGCACGGCGACCACCTGCATCTGGTAGGCAGCGGCTACATGGCCATCGACGCGCTGCGCGAGCGCATCGCGGCCGCCGCCACGCCGCACCACCATTGACGAACCGACAGCAAACACTTCACCCATCACACGGAAACCGACCATGACCTCACTCGTGAAATCACTCGTTCTCGCGGCGTTCGCCCTCTCGGGCGCGCTGCTCTCGTCCACTTCGATGGCGCAAGACGCGACCGCCGCCGCTTCGGCGAAAGAAGAAGGCGCGGTCGTGACGGCCAGCGGCCTCGTCTACAGATCGTTGAAAGACGGCGACGGTGCGAGCCCGACGGCCGCCGACACCGTGAAGGTGCACTACCGCGGCACCTTCCCCGACGGGAAGGAATTCGACAGCTCGTACAAGCGCAATTCGCCCGCCCAGTTCCCGCTTGGCGGCGTGATCAAGTGCTGGACCGAGGGCGTGCAGAAGATGAAGGTCGGCGGCAAGGCCAAGTTGACCTGCCCTTCCGGAATCGCCTACGGCGAACGTGGTGCCGGCGGGGGTTTGATCCCGCCGAACGCCACGCTGCTGTTCGAAGTCGAGCTGCTGGAAATCGCGAAGCGCTGAGCGCTTCGCGACAGCAAGGTCAGCCCTTGCCGGGCTCGACCTTGAGCTGGTTGTCGACGCTCACGACGCCCTTCACGGCCATCGCCAGTTTCACGGCCTGATCGCGCGCGGTGCGGCTGGGCGCAGAGCCTTGCAGCACGACGCGCCCGGCGTCGGTGTCGACGTTGATCTTCAGCGCGCTCAGGCTCGGGTCTTTGACGAGCTCGGCTTTCACCGAGGACGTGATCACGGCGTCGGCCACCTTGTCGTTCACTTCGGTGGCGGTGGTCTTGCCGGCCTGCTTCACGTCCTGCGCCATTTCGCGGGTCGCTTCCTTGACCTGGTCGACGCCCTTCGAGGCTTCGGCGCCGATCTCTTTCGCCTTCTGTTCGGTCTGCGTGACCATGTCGTTGGCGCTGGTGTCGGTCTTGTTGCAACCGGCCAGCGCAAAAGCGGCCAGCACGGCAGCGGCGGTCATCGTCATCAGGGGCTTGTTCATCGATGTTCTCCTCGAACGGCGCCGCGTGTCGCGGCGTCGGGGTCAGCGGCCTTCGGCACACGCTGGTGCGTGGCGGAAGGAAGTGACTCAACCTTAGAAGCCGCTCCCAGGCGGCGCAGTCGGCGGCGGCGAAGTTCGGCTGTCGGACCCGTCCGACGCCGCTTGCATCGAGACACACAGGGCCCGACCGGAGCGGACCACGCTCAGTGCGTGTCGCTCGGCAACACCGACGGGTAGGCGAATTCGCGGCCGACCACGGCGCGTGCGTAGAGGTAGTTGTCGCGGGCCCGATCGCTGAGCGAGTCGAGCTGCACCCTGCCCTGCGCATCGCACGGGAAAGACAGCGCGCGCCCGGGTTTGAACAAGGACTGGAACCGGATCTCGTAGCCTGAGGCGGCCAAACCGTTGCTGGAGCAGTTCATGGTGTGCGGGCCTTCTGTGTCGCCGTCGGCGGGAACCGAAGGGCGATTGACACAAGCGTAGGCGCGGTCGAAGGCCAGCGCAGTCAGCGCAACGCGCTGACCGGTGTCAGACAAATTCCAGATCAGCGGTCAGGGCCGCGGTCGTGCCGGAGTTCAGTGGCGCGCGCGTTGCAGCGTTATGGGGCGGTCGGCCTGTGCGCTGTTGAGCCACAGCTTGCCGTTCATCACACGGCCGCCGGCCTGCAGCGTGGCGCTGAGGTTGCCGCTGTCGACAGGAATCTCGCCGGGCGAGCTGACGATCTGCAGCGCCACGTCGATCACCAGCGGCACGCCGGGGTCGGTGCGCCACGTGCCTTCGCCACGGTAGACGACGTGGGTCAGTTCGGACCCCGTGCGCTCGCGCCAGAAGCGCCGGTACTCGGCCCAGTCGGCGCGCTCGGCGACGGGCACCGGCGTGCTCGTCAGCACGAGTTTTTCACCTTCCTGACGGAACACGAAAGTCATGGTCGGCTGCCCCTGCACGCTGGCAGCCCACTCGCCCGAAACACCCGGCGGCGCGGCGCTGTGGAACATGAACCAGACCGCCACGATGAGCGCCGCCGCACCGGCGAGCGCCAGCCCGAGCCACAGGCGACGCGGGCTTAGACCACCGGCCACCGCAGGCTGCGGCGCGGCCGGCGCCGGCACGCCGAGCTCGCGCAGGTCTTGCACCAGCCGCTGCAGGTCGCCCTGCCAGTCGTAGGCGCGCAGCTTGCGCCAGGTGCGCTCGCCGATCTGATCGAACGGCGGCGGCAGTGCATTCGTCAGCGGTGGCGCATCGAGGCCGTCGCACAACAAGGGAATGACCTGCGCGCCGGCTTCGAACGCGTCGGCGAGTTCGCGCCGCACCGGGTCGTCGGGGTCGGCGATGCGCAGGTGGCCGGCAGCGTCGGTGGCGGCGAGCAACTGCGGCGTCATCAAGAGCAGCAGCACCGGGCGCTGGTCGAGCAGCTGTTGCACTTCGTCGCGCCAGCGCGAGCCGCCGCGCAGGTCGTCCTTGTCGAGAAACACCTGCGCGTCGCCGAACACGGCGCCGAGGTCACGGGCCAGCGCGGTGGCCTTGTCCTTGCCATCGCTGCTGCGGTAGCTGATGAAGATGCGCGCTGCCATGGCGCCGCAGTGTAGAGAGCCCGTCGGCGCGAGTCACGATAATCGCGCATGAACCGCACCGAACCCGCCACACCCGCCGCCGCCCCGCCCGGCCCGCCTTTCAGCCAGTTGCCCTTGTCGGCCGCCGCGCTCGCCAACCTGGAGCAGCTCGGTTACCACAGCATGACGCCGGTGCAGGCCGCGAGCCTGCCGATCGCACTCGCCGGCCACGACCTGATCGCCCAGGCCAAGACCGGCAGCGGCAAGACCGCCGCGTTTGCGTTGGCGCTGCTGAACAAGCTCAAGCTCGACGACCCCGCGCTGCGCTTCAAGGTGCAGGCACTCGTGCTGTGCCCGACCCGCGAGCTCGCCGACCAGGTGGCCGTCGAGATCCGACGGCTGGCGCGCAGCGAAGACAACGTCAAGACGTTGACGTTGTGCGGCGGTGCGCCGATGCACACGCAGAAGGCGAGCCTGGAGCACGGCGCGCACGTGGTCGTCGGCACACCGGGCCGCATCATCGACCACCTGGAGCGTGGCCACCTCGTGCTGGACGCGCTGAACACGCTGGTGCTCGACGAAGCCGACCGCATGCTCGACATGGGCTTCTTCGACGACATCGCCAAGGTCGCGAAGCAGTGTCCCAAAGACCGCCAGACGCTGCTGTTTTCGGCCACCTACCCTGAAGGCATCGTCAAGCTGAGCCAGCAGTTCATGCGCGCGCCGAAAGAAGTGAAAGTGCAGGCGCAGCACACGGCGAGCCAGATCGAGCAGCGTTTCTACGAGGTGAAGAACGACGAGCGCCTGCACACCGTCTCGCTGCTGCTGAACCACTTCCGCCCGGTCAGCACGCTCGCGTTCTGCAACACCAAGCAGCAGTGCCGCGACCTCGTCGACGTGCTGCTGGCCCAAGGCTTCTCGGCGCTGGCGCTGCACGGCGAGCTGGAACAGCGCGAGCGCGACCAGGTGCTGGTGCAGTTCGCCAACCGCAGCTGCTCGGTGCTGGTCGCGACCGACGTGGCCGCGCGCGGCCTCGACATCACCCAGCTCGAAGCGGTGATCAACGTCGACACCTCGCCCGACCCGCAGGTGCACATCCACCGCATCGGCCGGACGGGTCGCGTCGATGAAAAAGGGCTGGCGCTGAGCCTGGCCAGCATGGACGAGATGGGCAGCGTTGGCAAGATTGAGCAGGTGCAAGGCGCCGAGGTGAAGTGGTTCCCTCTGGCCGAGCTCACGCCCGCGCCGGGTGGCAAGCTGCAGCCGCCGATGGTCACGCTGCAGATCGTCGGCGGGCGCAAGGAAAAGATCCGCGCCGGCGACGTGCTGGGTGCATTGACCGGCGAAGCCGGCTTCACCGGCGCGCAGATCGGCAAGATCAACGTCAACGAGTTTTCGACCTATGTGGCGGTCGACCGGCAGATCGCACGCGCCGCCTTGCAGCGCTTGTCGGACGGCAAGGTCAAGGGGAAAAAGGTCAAGGTTCGGCTGCTGGACGAGGCTCTCGGAACGCGTTGAAGCGTGAACTCGGTCCGCCCGATAAGGCGTATCACGGTGTAATTGCGGTTGATATGGGATATTTTCCCATTTAAAGTGCGCGCATGGTCGGCCACGTGGGTCGGCCCGTCTGATCGCCAACCGCAAAGGACCCGACCATGTTCAACCGATCCCCCCTCAACCCCCGCCGCATCGCGACGGGCCTTGCCCAAGTCTTGTTCGCGGCAGCCGTGCTCGCCGGCTGCGGCGGAGGCGGCAGCGACAGCAGCTCCGGCTCGAGCGACACCGCGACCGCCTACGCTGCCGGCCCGATCAGCGGTTTCGGCTCGGTCATCGTCAACGGCGTTCGCTTCGACGATTCGTCGGCCCGCATCAGCGACGACGACGACGTGGCCGTCAACCGCGACGACCTGCGCCTGGGCATGATGGCCGAGGTGCAAGGCGCCGGCGTGGCGACCGACAGCCTGGGCCGCCACGGCCGCGCACTGGCGATCCGCATCGGCAACGAGATCGTTGGCCCGGTGAGCGCGGTGGACACCACCGCGAAGACGCTGACCGCCCTTGGCCAGACCATCGACGTGAGCGACAACACGCTGTTCGGCGAACGCATCACCGGAGGCCTGGCCGGCATCACCGTCGGCACCGTGATCGAGGTCAACGGTGCACTCGACGTGACGACCGGCCACTACCTGGCCACGCGCATCGATGTGCGGCCCAACGCGCCGTACTTCCGTCTGCGCGGCGTGATCGCAGGGCTCGACACCACGGCCAAGACCTTCAAGATCGGCGACGCATTGATCTCCTACGCCGGCCTGTCCACGAGCGACGTGTTGGCCACGCTGGCCAACGGGTTGCTGGTGCGCGTGCGCCTCCAGACCACGCAGGTGGCAGGCGCCTGGGTCGCCACGCGCATCGCCGGTGGCGTGCGCAAGATCGAGAACCAGGACCAGGCCGAAGTGCACGGGCTGGTCACCGCCTTCACCTCGGCGACGCAGTTCAGCGTCAACGGCATCGTGGTCGATGCGAGCAACGCCACCTTCCCGAACGGCCAGACCGGTGTGGTGCTGGGCGCGCGGGTCGAAGTCGAGGGCAAGGTGGTGGCCGGCGTGATCGTGGCCAGCAAGGTGCAGCTCGAAGACGAGCGTGAAGTGCACATCCGCGGCTTCGAACTGCACGGCAACATCACCACGATCGACACCACGCTGAAGACCTTCGTGTTGCGCGGCGTGACCGTCAGCTACGCCGGCACCGCGGTCGTCTACAAGGACGGCACCGAGGCCGATCTGGCCGTGGGCAAGCAGGTCGAGGTCAAGGGCGTGCTCAACCTCGACGGCAAGACACTCACCGCCGCGCGCATCGAGTTCGAGAAGTGACCTGCAACACCGGGCGGAGCGGGCCGTCGGCCTCTTAAACTCGGCCGATGCCCGCCCTGCCGCCCAAGCGCTCGCGCAATAACAGCGCCCCGGATCCCAGCGAGCCGGGGCGCAGCCACGCCAGCGGCCCGGACCAGAGTGCCTTGTTGAGCGCGCTGGCCGCGCTGATCGAACCGATGGCCACGCTCGCGGTGGCGCAGGGCGCGCCGCTGGCGGCTGTGCAAGACCTCGTCAAGATGGCGTTCGTGGATGCGGCGCAGCGTGCCCACCCCACGCTCGCCGCGCACGGCGTGGTGAGCCGCATCAGCACCGCCACCGGGCTGCACCGGCGTGAGGTCTCGCGCATCATGCAGCTCGACCGCAGGTCGGTGCCGGCACGGCGCTCGCCGGCCTCGCAGGTGTTCACGCGCTGGCAGTCCGACCCCGCGCTCAAGAACCGCCGCGGCGAGCCCCTGGCCCTGCCGCGCCAGGGCCCGGCGCCGAGCTTCGAAGCGCTGGTGCAGGCCGTCACGCGCGACGTGCACCCGCGCAGCCTGCTCGACGAGCTGTGCCGCCTGGGCCTGGCCCGGCTCGACGGCGAGACCGTGCACCTGATGAGCGGCGCGGTGTTCGTGCCGCAAGGCAATGGCGAAAGAATGCTCGGCTATCTCGGCAGCAACGTGGGCGACCACCTGCGTGCGGCCGTGGCCAACGTGGTGTCGGAAAAACCACCGCACTTCGAGCAGGCGGTGTCGGCCGACGGTTTGTCGCCCGAGTCGCTGGAAGCCTTCGGGCAGATCGTGCGTACACAGTGGCAAGCCCTGCTCGCCGCCACCGCACCCGCATTGCAGAAGATGATCGACGCCGACCGCGCGGCCGGCCGCAGCGACGACGGGCGCGTGCGCCTGGGCCTGTACAGCTACAGCGAGCGGCCGCCGGCCGCCGCCACCCCAGAAGAACCCGCCGCTGCGCCGAAACGCAAGCCCGGTCGGCCCAGGAAGGAAAACACACCATGATCTTGCGGCAACTGCACAGCGCGACCCGACACGCCCGAAGCTTCGGGCGTTTGCTGCTGATGAGCCTGTTTCTCGTGGCCTGCGGCGGCGGCGTCGAGAGTGGCGGTACCGGCGGCAACGCGACCTCGTCGTACGTCAGCGGGCCCATCACCGGCTTCGGCTCGGTGATCGTCGGCGGTGTGCGTTTCGACGACACCACCGCTGCCGTCGCCGACGCCGATGGCGACGTGCGCAGCCGCGACGACCTGAAGCTCGGCATGACGATCAACGTGCGCGGCACGCCGATCGCCGGCGACGGCAGCAGCGCCGCCACGAGCATCGTCTACGGCAGCGCGATCGTCGGTCCGATCAGCGCGATCGATGCCGGGGCGGACTCGCTGACCGTGCTCGGCCAGGCGGTCGACGTGCTGCCGACCACGGTCTTCGACGAGAGCCTGGGCGGCGCGCTCGCCGCGCTGTCGATCGGCGACGTGATCGAGGTGTACGCCCTGCTGGACACCGCGACGCAGCACTACAGCGCCACCCGCATCGAGCGCCGCGCGGTGGTGCTGGTCTACCAGTTGCGCGGGGTGGTGGCGAACCTGAACAGCACGACGCGCACGTTCACGGTGGGCAGCGAAAGCATCTCCTACGCCGGGCTGAGCGGCGGCGATGTGCCGGCGGGCTTGAGCAACGGCAGCATCGTGCGTGTCCTCCTGCGGACGACCGCGGCGGGCGGCCCGCGCGACGCACTGCGGCTGCGAATCGGCGTGACGACGCCGCAGGACCACGACGAAGTGCGCATCGAAGGGCTGATCAGCGCGTTCACGTCGAGCGCGGTGTTCAGCGTCGACGGCGTGCCGGTGGACGCGGCGCAGGCGAGCTTCCCCGACGGCACGGCTGGCCTCGCGGTGGGCGTGCGCGTGGCGCTGCAGGGCAGCGTGAACAATGGTGTGCTGAACGTGTCGCGGGTGCAGATCAAGAGCCAGGCGCAGGTCGAGATCGACGGCTTCGAGCTGCGCGGGCTGATCACCGGGCTCGACACCACCGCGCAGCGTTTCACGCTGCGTGGCGTGAGCGTCGACTACACCGGACCGGTGGACTACCGCGACGGCACGCAGGCCGACCTGCGGGCACTCGCGAGCGTCGAGGTGCGCGGCCGCTTGTCGCTCGACGGCACGCGGCTGGTGGCCACGCGCATCACGTTCAGGCGCTGACGAAGCTGTGACTCAGCCGACGACGAGGCCGTCCATGCGAAGCACTTCGAAGTTGCTGCCCTGCACCTGGCGCAGCTCGCTGGCGAGCGCATCGTTGTTCCAGCGCTCGTCGGGTGCGCCGCTCACGTACCAGTTGCTGCCGTTGTCGGCCACGATCATCCCGTAGGTCTTCATGGCGGTCAGCAAGGCGCGGGTCTGCACGCTGAAGCCGGCCGGGATCACGTAGCTTGCCTTCAGGCGCACGCGCATGCCCATCGGCGGCAGGTTGGCGCTGGTGCTCGACGAGGCCGAGTGCGAGGCCGGTGGCACGTGGGCGCTGCGCGAGCGCTGCACCGTGAAGCGCAGGGCATGGCGAATGCCCCCGGGGCCGAGGGCCGCTTCTTCGTAACGCGCCAGGCCGGGGAAGATCGGCAGGCCGGCCGCGTCGGCGCTGGTCCAGCCCGGTTGTGCGGTCGGACGCACGCTGTTGCTGTCGAGGTGGAAGACAGCGCCGCAGTCGGCATTCCATGAACCATTGCCGTTGACGAACGCACGGTAGAGCTCGTACAGGCGGTTGTTGTCGCGGTCGATCACGAGCACGTGGCGGTCGCCGTTGAGGTCGGGCGCGCCTTCGACCGGCGCGTTGGCGGGCACCGGGTAGGGGCCGGGGTCGCTCTCGGGACCATAGGCGGTCCAGGTCATCGCCACGCGCGCTTGTGTGCCGGCCACGACGACATAAGGAATGCCGATCGGCGAGCCGTTGTACAGCCCCGCGCCGAAGTCGGCGCGCAGTCCGGTGCTCAGGCCGATGCTGGCGATCAATGCGTCGGAATTCGGATCGACCGGCGCCGAAGAGACATCGGTGTTCCAGGCGTTGCCGGCGGGGAACGAGAGTGCGCCGTTGAGCGCGGCGCCGATGCCGAGAGCGGCGCGCGAGAAGTCACCGTAGCTTGTTGTCGCAGGAGCCGGTGCCGGTGCCGGCGATGGTGCCGGTGCCGGCGATGGTGCTGGCGCCGGCACGGGAGCGGGTGTAGGCGCCGGCGCGGGTGTCGGCGCAGGCACCGGGGCCGGGGCCACGGCGATCGTGCTGTCGCCACCGCCCCCGCCACAGGCCGCGAGCCAGAGTGCGGAGAGCGCCGTGAGCGCGGCGCGGCGATCGGGTTGGGTCACGAAAATTTCCGGCGAGCCCAGAGGGCGGTGCGCGATTGTTGACCCGCGCAGGCACAGCGCGGTGCAAGGGCATGTGACATCAGGCTCTGTTTGCGCGTGACACCCTGCACGCTTCAGCGCACCACGTGCAGCCGATCGGGCCCCGCGTCGTCTTCCGCCTCTGCGCCCAGAAACCCGCCGCTCTGGTGCGCCCACAGCCGCGCATACAACCCGCCTTGCGCGAGCAGGCTGCGGTGGTCGCCCTGCTCGACGACACGGCCCTTGTCGAGCACGATCAGCCGGTCCATCGCAGCGATGGTCGACAGCCGGTGCGCGATCGCGACCACCGTTTTGCCTTCCATCAAACGGTACAGGCTGGCCTGGATCGCGGCCTCGACTTCGGAGTCGAGCGCGCTGGTCGCTTCGTCGAGCAGCAGGATCGGCGCGTCTTTGAGCATCACACGCGCGATCGCGATGCGCTGGCGCTGCCCGCCCGAGAGCTTCACGCCACGTTCGCCCACGTGCGCGTCGAAGGCCTTGCGGCCGGCCGGGTCGGTCAGGCCCTGGATGAACTCGAACGCTTCGGCGCGCGTGGCCGCCGCGACCATCGCTTCGTCGTTCGCATCGGGCCGGCCGTAGAGAATGTTGTCGCGCACCGAGCGGTGCAGCAGCGAGGTGTCCTGCGTGACCATGCCGACCTGCGCGCGCAGGCTGTCCTGCGTCACCGCCGAGACGTCCTGCCCGTCGATCAGCACGCGGCCCGATTCGACGTCATAGAAGCGCAGCAGCAGGTTGACGATGGTGCTCTTGCCGGCGCCCGAGCGGCCGACCAGGCCGACCTTCTCGCCGGGGTGGATGTGCAGCGAGAGGCCATCGATCACCCGCCGCGTGCCACCGTAGGCGAAGCCGACCTGCTCGAAGCGCACGTCGCCACGGCTCACCTTCAAAGGCTGCGCATCGGGCGCATCGAGCACCGCGTGCGGCCGGCTGAAGGTGTTGATGCCGTCCTGCACCGTGCCGATGTGTTCGAACAGCGACGCCATTTCCCACATCACCCAGTGCGAGATGCCATTGAGCCGCAGCGCCATGGCGGTGGCCGCCGCTACCGCGCCCACACCGAGTTCGCCGCGCGTCCAGAGCCACAGCGTGGCGCCAGCGGTGGACGCGATCAGCCCCATGCTGAGCAGGTGGTTGACCACTTCGAAGCCGCTGACCAGCCGCAT
>JANYFX010000316.1 GCA_025359585.1 Rhizobacter sp.
GTGATCCTGCCGGATACGTCCTCGTTCCAGCTCGACAAGTTGGTTGGCACCGATCCGGCGGGCTATGCGGGTCTGGAAGACGGTGTTGACTGGCACTGGGATCGGGTGTTCGCAGGTGCTGCGCCGACCACCTTGCTGGGCATCGGTGCCGAGCTGGCCGCACCGGAGAATCGTAATGGGGGGGATCGCGTGATCATCGCCGGACGCGACAGTCTGAAGGATTCTGTGAACCAGGTGGGCCAGGAGATGACCCGGCGCAATATGAACATGCAGCCGACGCTGACCGAACGACCAGGCTTGCCGGTGCGCGTCATCGTCAACCGGGATCTGGTGCTGCGGCCTTATCAACCACTATTCTTTGTGCGTGGGGGATTGCGATGAGCACGTTGCCCAAAAAATTGCGTCTCGGGCCGCTCCCGAGGTCAGAAATCACAAAGCTAACTTTCGCTTGTCCGGCCAACCTGAAGGCCGACCTCGACCGCTATGCGGCGCTGCATGTTCAGACTTACGGCGAATCTGTGGACGCGGTGACGTTGATTCCGCACATGCTGGAAGCCTTCATGGCTGGGGATCGTGGATTCAAGAAAAGAAAGACGTCGGGGCCGACGGCACAGAAGCCATCTCAGCGAGAAGCAGTATCTCCGTAGACGCAATTGCATCCCCCCTCGAACGCGCAGTCTCTGGACTGCGCGTTCGCATTTCTGGGATTGGTTTCACGTACTGGCGAGCATATGATTGTGGAGGACGCAACCGCCGACTCCATCCGTGTTGCCCGCTCTAGCACGCCGAGACCCGCAACCGCGAGGCTCCTATGTGGCCCCCAGCCTACAAACCGACCATGGGCCAAAGTCGCTCGGAAGCAGTCTAAACTGTTGGTTTATATGAGGTTTCCGCCTCATATCCGTCATCACAAAAGACTTGACAGCGGACATTTTTTATGTTTTGTTTTACAGCCCGCCTGAAACTGCGGCGATGCCCTAAGCACGAGTACCCGTGCGGCGTTAATGGCGGCCGATGCGGGCGGCCGATGCGGGCGACCAGCGCTCGATTGATGAGCGGCGGTCAGCGCTTCGTATTGGTCGTCAGACAGGTTGCCGCTGGCAAATTTGCTAAGCAGCCAGTTTTTCGGATTCAACCGTCTTGGTTGCGCTCGTTGCAACGGGCATTCGAATCAAGTGGTCAAATGCGCCTAGTGCGGCCTTGGCACCCTCACCCATCGAAATAATAATCTGCTTAAACGGCACGGTGGTCATGCTCCAGTACCGCACGAATGCCGGCGAGCGGCGCAAGCCTGCTTTGGGCTTGTACGGGGAACTGCCCGTCGAACAGGCCCGCTCGCTGGCCCAGAACTGGCTGGCCGAGGTTCGCCGGGGCGGCGACCCTGGCGGCGACAAGGCACAAGCGCGCCAGGCGCCCACGGTCAAGGAACTGTGCACGAAGTTCATGGAGGACTACTCCAAGCAGCGCAACAAACCCAGCACCCAGAGGGGCTATCAGGCGGTCATCGACCGCTGCATCGTTCCAATGCTGGGGCGCATGAAGGTTCAGGACGTGAAGCGGCCAGATGTGGCCTCTGCAATGAAGAAGATGGCTCACAAGCCCGCCGAGGCGAACCGCGCTTTCAGCGTCATGCGCAAGATGTTCAACCTGGCCGAGGTCTGGGGGCATCGGACCGATGGCACCAATCCCTGCCGCCATGTTCCGATGTTCCCGGCCGGCAAATCCACACACCTCATCAGCGACGAGGAAATGGGCAAGCTGTTCCGTCACCTTGACCAGCTGGAGGCCGAGGGGCTGGAGTCACGCGTCATCCCGTTGGCAATCCGCTTGCAGTTCGAGTTTGCCGGTCGTCGGTCTGAGATCGTCGGTTTGCAGTGGGATTGGGTGGACTTGGGGAACCGCCGCGTCGTATGGCCCGACAGCAAGACCGGCGGCATGTCCAAGCCCATGAGTCAGGAGGCCTACCTGCAGCTGTCGACGGCGCCGCGCCAAGAAGGCAATTTACGTGCTGCCGTCTCCGCGCCGCCCGGGCAAGCACCTGACCACGGGTGAGTATTACGGTGGCTGGAGCCGCGCCCTCAAAGCGGCCGGGGCAACGCATGTCGGCACGCATGGCATCCGGCACCGCTCCGCGACAGACATCGCCAATTCGGGTATCCCGGTCAAGGTTGGCATGGCGCTGACGGCGCACAAGACCGTAGCGATGTTCATGCGCTACGTCCACACCGAAGATGAGCCGGTGCGCCAGGCAGCCGAACTGGTTGCGAACCGACGCAAGACAGTGGTGGCAGGCACTGCGACCACACCAGTTTCCGCATCTTGACTAAGATTCGCGTATTGGGAAACGACGATACACGAATGTAAACACTATTTGACTCCCAGCGCGCACAAGGGCGTTTACTTCCCTTGTCGGATCAAGCGAAACAATTCCGCCTGATACTGTGCATCATGCAGCGCATTGTGATCTCCTGTGAGCGTGGGGCGCAAAACCGCTGCAATTTGGCTGGATCGAGTCTGCGTCCAACTGCTTCCAGTCGCACCCATATACATCGATTTGATGTCGAGTGCAGCAAAACCGAAGGGATTCTCGCCCAGGTAGCGATGGAAATAGTAGTTGACGAAAGACCAGTCAAACGGCGCGTTGAATCCGACGAAAACTGGCGTAGCGTCTGTCCCTGCAATTCGCGCCACCCAGTCCCGGAACGCTTGCATTGCAATGGCAGGATCAAGACCGTCCTGCTCAAGTCTGTCCAGGGACAAGCCGGTCACCTCTAATGCTTTTGGATCGGCATTTCGTGTAGTTGGCTTCAGCTCGCACGCAAAAGTCTGCATCGGGTCTGACACATCGCACGCACCAATCGTGAGGAGGCTGTACTCACCTGGGATCGGACCTGCTGTTTCAACATCGACAGACAGGAAAACTTCGCGCTTGTTGGTCATGGAATAAGTGGCTCCGTAGGAACAAGGGGAGGACGGCTCTTGATCGCGTTCCAATGAGTCCGAAAATCGCGCCGCCGCTCTTCGGCACTGCCAGTCGTTTTCCAATGATGACCTGACAGTGAATAGATATCGAAGGGATGTTCCGTACCAGTTTTCGCTAGCACCATGGTCGGTAACCCTCGACCCAGCGCATAGCCCAGTTCCAGGAAGCAATTGGGGCGCAGCCCCGTGATATCGGCCAGAACGACGCGGCTGCGATGCAGCTTCGTAAAAATCTCCTGATCAATCCGGGCGTAGTCATATGCTTGGTTGCCATCAACGACGGTCAGCTTGTACCCCAACTCACCCTCGATCACGGGCTGCACCACGGTATCGAAGAAGTCCTGAACGTCGTTGTAGTCGGCATGCGTTGGATTGAGCAACCGCACGACGAACGCCTTGGGCGGGATCAGTGCTTCCAATAAATCTAGCAGGTCACGGACACCATCTGCTACGGCTTTTCGCGCAGGCATCTCAATGCGATTGAGCCAACTGTGCGGAGAAGTGCCGCCTTCAGTCTGAAACAGGCGTTGCGCGTTGCTGCCGGAAAGACCGTATTCGAACAACCGAAGTGCGCCCATGTTTGCAGGTGCGATCTTCAGATTCAACGGAATCACTGGCTTACCGGCATCATGATAGAGGTTGGACAGAAACAGTACGCCTTCACCACCACCGAATGCAATGAGAATGTCGCCGTGCCGCGCCTGTGCCTCCATCCGTTTGCTGTTCATGTTCCAGTGAGCCGCACTTTCGATCTGGACCAGCGCCGAGCCGCGCAACGTGCCCCAGACTGCGGCGAACTGCTCGGGAACCTGATCTTCGTTCTTGTGGTGCTTGACCGCGACCACGAAAGGGTTCGGCGCATCGGCGGGACGCGCATGCAGGTTCTTGTGAATGGTGTCCCAAATCAGCCAGTCGAAGCAGATGGGCAAGCCGTCCGGCCGAGTTTTCTCGGCATCGACCGGAATGACGAAGCTGGCTCCTTTGCGGATCAAATCCTTGACCAGCGCTTCCACAACCTCGCGCGCACGAGCTACCTCTCCTGCAGTCGCTGTGGCGGCATCGGTAGCGATACTGCCAGTGATGTGGATACGGCGCCCAAACAACGACGATCGAGCCATTATTTGTCCTCCAGAATCGGGGATGGACGCAGCGATGTTGCCGCGTCATGAAGGTGCTTGATGGTCAATGGATGGTCGGGAAACGCCTGCGCCATGGCCGCTGGATACAACCTGGTTCGAATGTCCGAGAAAGTCCAGCCCGGGCGCTTACTGTGCGGGCCGGTGGCCACAACCAGCTCTTCGATCTGGCGATCGGTGAACGCAAGTCCGTCCAGGTCCATCTTTAACAACGCGCGCCGTTCATCATCATTCGGGCGCTGGAACTCTTCCACGACCGCGGCCCGGCGCTGTAGGGCCGCGTCCAGCACGGATAGTCGATTGGTGCAGAGGAACACGACCACCCTGCCTCCGAAACGCCGCAGGTCGTCGACGCATTGGATCAACGTGTTGACGGCCACCTTATCCTCATGATGGCTGTGCTCTTGCGAGCGTGAAGCCGCCAGCGAGTCGCCTTCGTCGATGACAAGCATTGCAGATCGCGCCTTGCCGGCGGAATGCACGACCTTTTGGAACGCCTCAACGACGAGCGTTCCCTGCAGTGTCTGGCCGATGCCGGCGCGACCGGGGTTCACGGCTGTGAACTTCTGGAAGAGGCGACGCACGCTGCTGCCTGAGTCGGCGCCGAAAAGCTTTCCCGTTTAGCACTTGCCGGTCTACGCCAGCATGGCGGCGCCGCG
>JANYFX010000094.1 GCA_025359585.1 Rhizobacter sp.
GATCGAGCTCGTGTTCTTCTCGTCGAACATCATCAAGGTGTTCTCGGGAGGCTGGTTCACGCTGCTGATTGCCGCTGCCGTCTTCACGCTGATGATGACCTGGGCGCGCGGTCGCCAGCTGCTGTCGGCGAGCCTGCGGGCCGACGCGATCGAGCTCCAGCCGTTCCTGAAGAGCGTGCTCGCCGATCCGCCGATGCGCGCCCCCGGAACGGCAGTTTTCATGAATGCCGAGGCCGACCTCACGCCGACTGCCTTGCTGCACAACCTCAAGCACAACAACGTGCTGCACGAGATCAACCTGTTCGTCACCGTGAACACACACGACGTTCCCTGGGTCCCGTTCGCGTCGCGCGCGTCGGCGCAATCGCTGTGCAAGGGCTGCTGGGCGGTGACGCTCAACTTCGGTTTCAAGAACGACCTCGACGTGCCGGCCGCACTCGAGCTGCTGCAGGGCCAGGGCATCGTGCTCGACCCGATGGCGACCTCGTACTTCCTGTCGCGCGCCACGGTCGTGCCCACCTTGGGTGGCGGCATGGCGCCCTGGCGCGAGAAGCTCTACGCCAGCCTGCACCGCAACGCGTCGTCGGCGGCCGACTTCCTCGGCTTGCCGGCGAATCGCGTCGTCGAGCTGGGCACCAAGGTGCAGATCTGAAATGTTGGCCCCCGCGTCGCCTCGCTCCTGCCCCCCGAGGGGCCGCTCAGCCGCCTTGGGGCGGCCCGGCGCCGGCTGAGTGCCCGCCCCCACGTTCCGGGCGGGCTCGCAGCGGCGAAGCAAGCGCACAATGCCGACCCACCTGAACCCCATGCGTTGACCCGCGTGTGCCCCGTGTGAGCAGCACTTCCAATTCCAGCAAATCCGCACTCGCAGGCCTGACCCTGGGGGCCATCGGAGTCGTCTACGGCGACATCGGAACGAGCCCGCTGTATGCCTTGAAAGAAGTGTTCGCGCACGGCCACGTGCGGCTCACCGCGGAGAACATCTACGGTGTTCTCTCACTGGTGTTCTGGACGCTGACCGTGGTCGTTTCGGTCAAGTACGTGGCGCTCATCCTGCGGGCCGACAACAACGGCGAAGGTGGTTTGATCGCGATGCTCGCGCTGGCCTCGCAGGCCGTCAAAGACCGCCCTTTGTTGCGCCGACGTTTGCTGTTGCTGGGCATCTTCGGCACCGCGATCTTCTTCGGCGACGGTGTGATCACACCGGCGATCTCGGTGCTTTCGGCGATCGAAGGCCTCGAAGTGGCAGCACCCGCATTGCACCGCTACGTCGTGCCACTGACCCTGATGGTGCTGACCGCGCTGTTCATGGTTCAACGTCAAGGCACGGCCAGCGTGGGCCGCCTGTTCGGGCCAGTGATGGTGCTCTGGTTCGGTGTGCTCGCCGTGCTGGGCCTCATGCACATTGCCGAGAACCCGGCCATCCTGTGGGCGCTGAGCCCGCACTACGCGCTGGTTTTCCTCGTCGGCAACCCGGCCGTTGCCTTCATCGCGCTCGGCTCGGTGGTGCTGTGCGTGACAGGCGCCGAAGCGCTCTACGCCGACATGGGTCACTTCGGCAAGAAGCCGATCCGCCTGGCCTGGTTCAGCCTGGCGATGCCCGCGCTGGTGCTCAACTATTTCGGCCAGGGTGCGATGCTGCTGGAACACCCGAGCAAGGTCGGCAACCCGTTTTTCGAGATGGCGCCGACCTGGGCGCTCTACCCGCTGATCGGCCTGGCCACCTGCGCGACCGTGATCGCTTCGCAGGCGCTGATCACCGCCGCGTTCTCGGTCACCAAACAGGCGATGCAGCTCGGTTATTTGCCGCGCCTGCGCATCCTGCACACCTCGGTGAAAGAGGCCGGCCAGATCTACGTGCCCTTCATCAACTGGAGCCTGTACATCTGCATCGTGATCGCGGTGGTGATCTTTCAGTCGACCACCAAGCTCGCGGCGGCTTACGGCATCGCCGTGACGATCGACATGCTGATCACGACCACGATGACCTTCTTCGTGATCCGCTACGGCTGGAAGTACCCGTGGTCGCTGAGCTTCGCGGCGACCGGGTTTTTCTTCATCGTCGACTTCGTCTACTTCAGCGCCAACGTCGTGAAGGTCTTCGACGGCGGCTGGTTCCCGGTCGCCATCGGCGCCGTCATGTTCGTGCTGATGATGACGTGGAAGCAGGGCCGCCGGTTGATGTCCAAACGCCTGCGTGAAGACGCCATCGACCTGAAGAGTTTTCTCGAAGCCGTGTTCGTCAGCCCGCCCACGCGGGTGCAAGGCACGGCCGTCTTTCTGGTCAGCGACCAGGGCATCACGCCCAACGCGCTGCTGCACAACCTGAAGCACAACAAGGTGCTGCACGAGACCAACCTCTTCGTCACCGTGAAGCACCACGAGGTGCCGTGGATCGGCTTCGACAAACGCTGCGAGATGGAGCCGCTCGGCCACGACTGCTGGCAGGTCACGCTGAACTTCGGCTTCAAGAACGAGCCCGACGTGCCCGAGGCGCTGGCGCTGCTGAAAAACCGCGGCTGCGTCATCGACGATATGGACACGTCTTACTTCCTGTCGCGCGACATCGTGATCCCGACCACCGGCGGCGGCATGGCCGACTGGCGCGAGAAGCTCTTCGTCGGCATGCACCGCAACGCGGCTGCGGCGGCCGACTTTCTGAGCCTGCCAACCAACCGCGTCGTCGAGCTGGGCTCCAAGCTCGAAATCTAGGCCGCAGCCCGAAGTTATCCTCGCGGCATGCGAGCCCGCCTGTCCGACCTGTCCCTCTCCGCCGCCACCGCCGGCTTCGTCGCCGTGCTGGTCGGGTTCACGAGCTCCGTGGCCATCGTGTTCCAGGCCGCGACCTCGCTCGGCGCCTCGCCCGCGCAGATCAGTTCGTGGATGTGGGCGCTCGGCCTCGGCATGGGCTTGTGCACGCTGCTTCCTTCGTTGTGGCTGCGCCAGCCGGTGATGGTGGCGTGGAGCACGCCCGGCGCGGCGGTGCTTGCCACGGCCGGCATCGCTGGCGGGTTCGGCATGGCCGAGGCGACCGGCGCGTTCATCGTCTGCGCTGCGTTGATCGTGCTGTTCGGCGTGACCGGCTGGTTCGAGAAAGTGCTGTCGCGCATCCCGATGCCGATCGCCAGCGCCTTGCTGGCCGGTGTGCTGACGCGCTTCGGGCTCGACGCTTTCGTGGCGCTCAAGTCGGCGTTCGCGCTGGTGCTTTTGATGCTCGCGGCCTACCTGGTCGGCCGCCGCCTGTGGCCGCGGTATGCGGTGCCAGGCGTGCTCGTGGCCGGTGTCGCTTTCGCAGCGTTCAATGGCCAGTTGCACCTCGGCGGCGTGCACTGGGGTCTGACAGTGCCGGTCTTCACCGCGCCGGAATTCAGCTGGCGCGCGACCGTGAGCCTGGCGCTGCCGCTCTTCGTCGTGACGATGGCGTCGCAGAACCTGCCCGGCGTGGCCGCGATCCGCGCCGCGCACTACGACATGCCGATCTCGAAGATCGTCACGCTCACCGGCCTGGCGACACTGGTGCTCGCTCCCTTCGGCGCTTTCGCGCTGAACCTGTCGGCGATCACGGCCGCGATCTGCATGGGCCGTGAAGCGCACCCCGACCCCGACAAGCGCTACATGGCCGCCGCCACCTGCGGGTTGATCTACTGCGTGGTCGGCCTGTTCGGCGCTGCCGTCACCGGCGTGCTGACGGCTTTCCCTCGTGAGCTGGTGGTGGCGATCGCGGGCCTGGCGCTGCTCGGCAGCATCGGCGGTGGCCTGGCGCTGGCGTTGAAAGAAGAAGCGCACCGCGAGGCGGCGCTGATCACCTTTCTCGTCACGCTCAGCGGTGTGAGCCTGGCCGGCATCGGCTCGGCCTTCTGGGGCGTGGTCGCCGGCGCGCTCGCGTTATTTGTGCAACAGTGGCGGCCCCGTTCGATCGCCTGAGACCGCCCCATGAAACTGCTGTTCGTCGCCGACCCGCTCGAAGGCTTCAAGACCTACAAGGATTCGACCTTCGCGATGATGCGCGAGGCCGCGTCGCGTGGTCACGCGCTGCTGGCCTGTGGCCCGCAAGACATCATGTGGCAGCGCGGCGGCCGGGTCACGGCCTACGTGCGCGAGATCACGCTCACCGGCGACGCGCACGACTGGTTCGTCGCGAAGCAAAAGGCACCGCACGAGTTGCCGGTGGCGCTGGCCGAGATCGACGCGGTTGTGATGCGCAAGGACCCGCCTTTCGACAGCGAGTATTTCTACGCCACGCACCTGTTGCAGCAGGCCGAGCGCGAAGGCGCGCGTGTGTTCAACAAGCCGGCCGCGCTGCGCGACCACCCGGAAAAGCTCGCGATCCTCGAGTTTCCGCAGTTCATCGGCCCCACCCTTGTGACGCGTGACGAGAGCGACATCAAACGTTTTCACGCCGAGCACAAGGACATCATCCTGAAGCCGCTCGACGGCATGGGCGGCATGGGCATCTTCCGCGTGGGGCCCGATGGGCTGAACCTCGGCAGCATCATCGAAACGCTGAACAAGGGCGGCGCCGAGACCGTGATGGTGCAGCGCTACCTGAAAGAGATCACCCAGGGTGACAAACGTATCCTGATCATCGGCGGCAAGCCGGTGCCGCACGTGCTGGCGCGCATCCCGCAGGGCAGCGAGATTCGCGGCAACCTCGCAGTCGGCGGCAAAGGCGTGGCCCAGGCGCTGAGTGCGCACGACCGCGGTGTGGCCGAAGCGATCGGCCCGGTGCTCGCCGCCCGCGGTTTGCTGCTGATCGGCCTGGACATGATCGGTGACTGCGTGACCGAGATCAACGTGACCAGCCCGACCGGGTTTCAGGAGATCACTCAGCAGAGCGGCTTCGACGTGGCAAAGATGTTCATCGATGCGCTGGAGTCGGCGCTGGCGGGCTGAGCACACACGAAGGCGCGTGCAGGGATAATCCGCGTTTTCCCTTAATGCCCCCCGCGTGACGCGTGGCGGCCGCGTGTGACTCCATGGCTGTTCTTTCCCTTTCCAACGCCCACCTGGCCTACGGCCACGTGGCCCTGCTCGACGAAGCCGCGTTTTCGCTCGAAGCGGGCGAGCGCCTCGGCCTGATCGGCCGCAACGGCGCCGGCAAGTCGTCGATGCTGAAGATCATCGCCGGTCTCGAAAAACTCGACGACGGCCTGCTGCAGATGACCCAGGGCGTGCGCATCTGCTACGTGCCGCAGGAGCCGGTGTTCGAGCCTGGCCACAGCGTGTTCGAAGCGGTGAGCGAAGGCGTGGCCGAAGCGCGCACTGTGCGTCAGGCGTATGAAGAGCACGCCGACGGTGTCGATCTCGACGCGTTGCAAACGCGCATCGAAGCGCTCGATGCCTGGAACTGGGAACAGCGCGTCGAGACCACGCTCGCGCAGTTGCACCTCGACGGCACGCGCGACATCGGCCAGCTCTCCGGCGGAATGAAAAAGCGCGTGGCGCTGGCGCAAGCCCTCGTGGCCGTGCCCGATGTGCTGCTGCTCGACGAGCCCACCAACCACCTCGACCTCGACTCGATCGCGTGGCTCGAAGAGCTGCTGCGCGGCTTCAAGGGCAGCGTGATGCTGATCACCCACGACCGCGCCTTCCTCGACGGTGTGGCCACCCGCATCATCGAACTCGACCGCGGCATCATCCGCAGCTACCCCGGCAACTTCAGCGCCTACGAGCGCATGAAGGAAGAGCAGCTCTCGTCCGACGCGCTCGCCAACGCGCGCGCCGACAAGCTGCTGGCGCAGGAAGAGGTCTGGATCCGCAAGGGCGTCGAAGCGCGCCGCACCCGCAGCGTGGCGCGCATCCAGCGCCTCGAAGTGCTGCGCGACCAGCGCCAGAAGCGCCGCGACTCGCTCGGCCAGGTGCGGCTCGAAGTCGACACCGGTGCGCCCAGCGGCAAGATCGTGGCCGAGTTGCGCGACGTGACCATGCAGTTCGGTGACCGCGACACACCGAAGCTCATCGTCAAGGACTTCAGCGCGACGATCCTGCGTGGCGACAAGGTCGGCCTGATCGGCCCGAACGGCGCCGGCAAGACGACGCTGCTCAAGCTGATCCTCGGCGAGCTGCAACCCACCAGCGGAAAGATCCGCCAGGGCAGCAAGCTCGAAGTGGCTTACTTCGACCAGATGCGCAGCACGCTGAACCTCGACGCGACGCTGGCCGACACGATCAGCCCGGGCAGCGAATGGGTCGAGTTCAACGGCGCGCGCAGGCACGTGATGAGTTACCTGAACGACTTCCTGTTCGCGCCGGCGCGCGCCAACTCACCGGTGCGCACGCTCAGCGGCGGCGAGCGCAACCGCGTGCTGCTGGCGCGCCTGTTCGCGCTGCCCGCCAACGTGCTGGTGCTCGACGAGCCGACCAACGACCTCGACATCGACACGCTCGAACTGCTGGAAGAGCTGCTGCAAAGCTACGCCGGCACCGTGTTCCTGGTGAGTCACGACCGGCGTTTTCTCGACAACGTGGTCACCAGCACGATCGTGTGGGAAGGCGACGAATCGCCGGGCCAGTGGCGCGAGTACGAAGGCGGCTACGAAGACTGGAAGATCCAGCGCGACCGCGCCAAGGTGATCCGCGACCAGGCCGCGCGCGCGGCCAAATCGAAAGACACGCCGCCC
>JANYFX010000121.1 GCA_025359585.1 Rhizobacter sp.
GCAGCTGACCTGGCGGAAGCCGGGTGCCGGTTGGCGCACCACCCACCCTTCGGCTTCGAGCCGCGTCGGCGTCAGCACCGGGCGCAGCACGCGGTAGCCATCGAGCCGCTTCATGGGCTGCAGCACGCTTTCGGGTTGCGACTTGACGTCGATGGCCACGTCTGAAAACGCCGATGTCTCCAGCACGTCGCCACGCTCGCCCAGCACGTCGGCACGCAACAGCAGGCCACTCGCCTGATCGGCCCACAGGCGGTACCCGTAGCGGAAGCCGTCCTTGGGTTTGACCAGCAGCACACTGGCTTCGTGGCCGGCCACACGGTCGGTGCCCTGCGGGTGCACATCGTAGAAGTCGACGATGCGGTCGTCACCAGCTTGCAGCAAAGCCGGGAACGAAGCCGGCAACGAGCGCTGCTCGACCATGGCCACACGGCTCGTGGGCCAGACGGTCTGCACCACCTCGTTGTGGCGATAGACGAACCGCGCCTGCCCGTCGAGCGACTCGCTGCGTTCGAACTGGTTCTTGCCTTCACAGTAGTGGGCGATGCGCGCACTCGAAACCGCGCCTCCACCGGTTACCACGAACGTTCCCTGAAAGTTGTGGCGGCTGGCGGCCTCGTGAATGCGCAACAGCCACGCACGCACCTCGGGCGCTTGCGCGGGCACATCGGCGGCACCGGACTGCGCTCGGGCCGAAGGCGCAGCCACACACGCGGCGCCGAACAGCGCCAGCGCAGACAGGGAGCGATACAGCATGGAGGCGGTTTTCAGAAGGGGCTCAGCGATCTGCCGCGTCGGCGGTGGCGCTTCGCAGAAAGCCCGAAGGCACACCCAGCGCCGACGTGCCGGCAAACTGCTTGTGGGCCGCGAGGTAACGGTCGAGCCGCACATCGCGAATCAGCTTGCCGTTGGCCACCAGAACTTGCGGATCGGCGAGCGCCGGCATCGGCGCCGACGCATTGACACTTTGCAGACCCGCCGCGCCTTGCGCCAGGGTGGGGCCAGGCGGCAACGAAGCCGGCCCGCGGGTGAGCACGACCACCCCCGCGACGGCCACGAACCCGGCGGCCACCACCGAAGCCGCCCTCCACGGTCGACGCACGAAGCGCGCGCCGTTCACGACTTGCGGCACAGCTTGCGCGGCAGGCGCCACGTAAGCGATCGGCTGGGGCGCGAGCACGACGGGTTCGGCCTCGAGGCGGACCCGCAGCGCGGCGAGAAAGCCCGCATCACGCGCCGGGCTGGCCGCCAGATCTTCGGAACGCAGCACGTTGCCGATCAGGTGAAATGCGTGCCACGAGGCTCGGACGTCGGCATCACTGCGCCACGACGCACAAGCCTGCGCTGCGGCGGTCTCGCCGAGTTCGCCGTCTGCCAGCGCGGAGAGTTGCTCCAAACGGGCCGCCCGGTCTGCCGAATCAGTAGACAACATGTCCATCTCCATCAAAGCCATATTCAATCAAGCCCACACCCCTGCCAGCGCCACGGGCATCACCATCGTTCGCCGTCGCGCGTGTCGAGCAGCGGGCGCAAGCGCAAGGCAATGGCCTCGCGGGCCCGGAAGATCCGGGAACGCACGGTGCCGATCGGGCAATTCATCAACTCGGCGATCTCTTCGTAGGTCAGGCCTTCGATCTCGCGCAGTGTGATCGCCTGACGAAGATCGTCGGACAGCGCTTCGATGGCAAAGTTCACAGCGGCTGCAATTTGCTTGCTCGCCAGCACCGCGTCGGGCGTTTCGCCGTCGCTCAGTTCGTTCTCGACCCGTGAAGAGTCGTCGTCTTCGTCACGCGACGCACGGGCCGACTCCGTCACCAGCGGGTCGCGCTTGAGCTCCATCAGGAATTTCTTGGCGGTGTTGACGGCGATTCGGTACAGCCAGGTGTAGAAAGCGCTCTCGCCGCGAAACTGCGGGATCGCGCGGTAGGCGCGAATGAAGGTTTCCTGCGCGATGTCGGGCACCAGGTCCACATCACGCACCATGCGACCGATCAGCCGCTCGATGCGCCGCTGGTACTTGACCACGAGCATCTCGAAGGCCTTCACATCGCCCTCTTTGACGCGGGCGATCAGCGGCGCGTCGGCGTCGGGGCCGTTCATCATGGCGCGGGCATCAAAAATCGGCCGCAGCGTCGCTGCCGGGTTGGGGGCGCGGTGAGTACACCGCGCAGCGCAGGGCATGCCATTGGGGTTCGAGCCCGCGCCGCTGCGCCGGCAGCCAAGTGGCGCGGACGCGCCCGGTCGATTCCGCAGGCTCGAATCGCAGCAGCATCCACGGCCCGAGATCGAGCACCACGCGCAAGTCGCCGCTCTCGGGTTCTTGCCCGGCCGATTCCGGCGGGCCGAGGTGCCAGCCTTGCCCGTCCCAGCGCACGCTCACCGGCGGCACACGTGCGGCAGAGGCTCCCAGCAACAGCAGCGCGAACGCGGCGATGAGCAGGCCCGCGCGAACGACCGCAGGCATGGACGGAGGCTGCGACACCAGCCACGCAGCCATCACGCCCGCACCCATCAGCGTCGCCAAGCGCACCAACGCGCGCCAGACACCGAAGCGATCGAGCACGACCTGAAAAGCCGGAGATGCGCGCATCGGCGCCTTGACGCGAAGGCGTCAAACTCGTTTGAAGACCAAGGTGCCGTTGGTGCCACCGAAGCCGAAGTTGTTCTTGACGGCGTATTCGATCTTCATCTCGCGCGCGGTGTTGGCGCAGTAGTCCAGGTCGCACTCGGGATCCTGGTTGAAGATGTTGATGGTGGGTGGTGACACCTGCTCGTGCACCGCGAGCGCGGTGAACACCGACTCGATGCCACCGGCGCCACCGAGCAGGTGGCCGGTCATCGACTTGGTGGAATTGACGACCAGCTTGGGCGCGTGCGCGCCGAACGCGAGCTTGATCGCGTTGGTTTCGTTCAGGTCGCCGAGCGGCGTGGAGGTGCCGTGCGCGTTCAGGTACTGCACCTGGTCGGCGTTCAGGCCGGCGTTGCGCAGCGCGGCTTTCATAGAACGCTTCGGGCCGTCGACATCGGGCGCAGTCATGTGGTGCGCGTCGGCGCCCATGCCGAAGCCGACGAGCTCGGCGTAGATCTTCGCGCCGCGGCGCTTGGCGTGTTCGTATTCTTCGAGCACCAGCACACCGGCACCTTCACCGAGCACGAAGCCGTCGCGGTCCTTGTCCCACGGGCGCGAAGCGGTCTGCGGATCGTCGTTGCGGGTGGACAGGGCTCGCGCCGCAGCGAAACCACCGACACCCAACGGCGACACCGTGGCTTCGGAGCCGCCGGCGATCATCACGTCGGCGTCGCCGTATTCGATCAAGCGACCCGCCGCGCCGATGCAGTGCAGCCCGGTCGTGCAGGCGGTGACGATCGCCATGTTCGGGCCCTGGAAGCCGAAGGTGATCGACACATGGCCCGAGATCATGTTGATGATCGACGCCGGCACGAAAAACGGCGTGATGCGCCGCGGCCCCCGCGCCTCGAGTTCGGCGTGCGTGGCTTCGATCAGCGGCAGACCGCCGATGCCCGAACCCACCATCACACCGATGCGCTCGGCTTGCTCTTCACTCAACGCGTCGTTGGTGGAAAGGCCGGCGTCACGCACCGCCTGGATCGACGCCGCCAGCCCGAAATGGATGAAGGTGTCCATGTGGCGGGCGTCTTTGGCCGGGAAATAATCCTCGACCTTGAAACCCTTCACTTCACCGGCGAACTTGCAGGCGAAGTTCGAGGCATCGAACCTCGTGATGTTGGCAATGCCTGAGCGGCCCGCCAGCACATTGGCCCAGCCCTCGGCCACCGTGTTGCCCACGGGGCTGATGAGGCCGAGGCCGGTCACGACAACACGGCGTCGAGTCATGGGCTTGTCTTCGGCTTGATGCGCTTGTGACCGAACAAGGCTCAGGCGGCCTTCTGGTGCTTCACGGCGTAGTCGATCGCCAGTTGCACGGTCGTGATCTTCTCGGCTTCTTCGTCGGGGATCTCGATGCCGAATTCGTCTTCGAGGGCCATCACCAGCTCGACGGTGTCGAGGGAGTCGGCGCCGAGGTCGGCGACGAAGGCTTTGTCATTCACGACATCGGCTTCGGGAACACCGAGTTGTTCGGCAATGATTTTTTTGACACGTGCTTCGATATCGCTCATGACTCCTCCGGGAGTGTTTACAGAAACAGCCCGGGATTCTACGGCCTGAAGGCCGCACGCCGGTCGGGACACCCCGGCGTGACGATGGCTGCGCCACCGCGCTCAATTCATGTACATGCCGCCGTTGACGTGCAACTCGGTGCCGGTGATGTAGCCGGCGTTGGGCGACGCGAGAAAAGCCACCGCGTGCGCGATGTCGGCCGCGTGGCCGAGGCGCCCCAGCGGGATCTGCGCCATCAGCGCGGTGGTTTGCGCTTCGCTGAGCGCCTTGGTCATGTCGGTTTCGATGAAGCCCGGAGCCACGCAGTTGACCGTGATGCCGCGGCTGCCGAGCTCGCGCGCCAGGGAACGTGTCATGCCGGCCACGCCGGCCTTGGCGGCGGCGTAGTTGGCCTGGCCCGCGTTGCCGCTGGCGCCGACCACGGAAGTGATGTTGACGATGCGGCCGTAGCGCTGTTTCATCATCGGCCGGATCGCGGCGCGGCTGACGCGAAACACGGCTTTGAGATTAGTGTCGAGCACCGCGTCCCAGTCGTCGTCTTTCATGCGCATCGACAAGGTGTCGCGCGTGATGCCGGCGTTGTTGACAACCACGTGCAGGCCGCCGAGTTCCTTGACGATGCCGTCGATGGCGGCATCGACCCCGGCCACGTCGTTGACGTTCAGGCACAGGCCGCGGCTGCCGGGGAACGGCGCCAGCGCTTCGCTGATGCTGGCCGCGCCGGCATCGGTCGTGGCGGTGCCGACGACCTTCATGCCTTGATGTGCCAACGCCATCGCGATCGCCCGGCCGATGCCCCGCGACGCGCCTGTGACGAGCGCAACCTGCCCCGCCATTTGAACTTCGCTCATGCGAGCAACCCCTTCAGTTCGGCGAGCGACGCCGGGTCGAACAGCGCGCCCGACACTGCCTCGGCGTCGACACGCTTGACAATGCCGGCCAGCACCTTGCCCGGCCCGCACTCGACGATGTGGCTCACGCCGCGGGCGCGGATCGCCTGCACCACCTCGACCCAGCGCACCGGGCCGAAGGCCTGGCGGTAGAGCGCGTCTCGGATCGCGGCAACATCGGTCTCGACCTTCACGTCGATGTTGTTGACGACCGGGATCAGCGGCGCCACAAGCGTCGTCGCTGCCAGCCGCTCGCGCAAACGCTCGGCGGCGGGTTTCATCAAGCGCGAATGGAACGGTGCCGACACGGCCAGCAGCAAGGCGCGCTTCGCACCCTTGGCCTTCAGCACTTCACAGGCCTTGTCGACACCGGCCTTGGAGCCCGCGATCACGGTCTGCTTCGGGTCGTTGAAGTTTGCCGCGTCCACCACTTCGCCGGTGGCGGCCGCCACTTCGGCGCAGCCGTCACGCACCGCTTGCGCATCGAGCCCGAGGATCGCGGCCATCGCGCCCGCGCCAACGGGAACAGCGTCCTGCATCGCCTGGGCGCGAAAGCGCACCAGAGGCAGCGCGTCGGCGAGCGTCAACGCGCCGGCGGCGACGAGCGCGCTGTATTCACCCAGCGAATGCCCGGCCACCACGCTCGGCACCAAGCCGGTTTCAGCGATCCAGGCGCGGTAGCAGGCAATGCCCGCCGTCAGCATCACCGGCTGTGTGTTGGTCGTGAGATCGAGTTGTTCTTTCGGGCCGGCATGAATCAGCTGGCCGATGTCTTCGCCGAGCGCTTCGGAGCCTTCGGCCAGTGTCTGGCGCACAGCGGCGTGCTCACCCCACGCGTCGAGCATGCCCACGGCCTGCGAGCCCTGGCCCGGAAATACGAATGCGAATGGCGTCATCGCTCTGTCTCGGCTGTTTTTCTTGGAATGGAGCGGCCCGCGCTCAAAGGTCGAGCAGCACCGCGCCCCAGGTGAACCCGCCACCCACACCTTCTAGCAGCACGGTGTCTCCGCGCTTGACCTTGCCGCTGCGCACCGATTCGTCGAGCGCCAGCGGCACCGACGCGGCCGAGGTGTTGCCGTGTTCATCGACCGTGACGATGAGCTTGTCCATCGGCAGCTTCATGCGCTTGGCCGTGCCCTGCATGATGCGAATGTTGGCCTGGTGCGGGATCAGCCAATCGACGTCTTCGGTGGTGCGGCCGGCCTTGTCGAGCACCGAGCGCGCCACGTCTTCGAGCACACCGACAGCGAGCTTGAAGACCGCCGGGCCGTCCATCTTCAGCAGCGGATCACCGAGGATCTGGCCACCGGACACGGTGCCGGGCACACAGAGAATGTCGACGTGGCGGCCATCGGCGTGCAACTCGCTGGACAAGATGCCTGGCGTGTCGCTCGCTTCAAGCACGACGGCACCAGCGCCGTCGCCGAACAGAACGCATGTGGTGCGGTCCTTGAAGTCGAGAATGCGCGAGAACACTTCGGAGCCGACGACGAGTGCCTTGCTTG
Organism: Rhizobacter sp.; assembly: GCA_025359585.1. GTDB lineage: Bacteria > Pseudomonadota > Gammaproteobacteria > Burkholderiales > Burkholderiaceae_C > LMDS01. Next base: position 6,534 of record JANYFX010000121.1, read on the forward strand.
CGGCGCCAGTGCGGATCATCGAGTCGGCCACGGTCAGCGCGTAGACGAAACCCGAACACACGGCCTGCACGTCGAACGCAGCACAACCGTGCACTCCGAGCTTTTGCTGAAGCAGGCACGCAGTGGACGGGAACACCATGTCGGGCGTGCTGGTCGCAACGATGATCAGGTCGATGTTCGCCGCATCGACATCGGCGGCTTCGAGAGCGCGCCTGGCGGCTGCGAGGGCGAGGTCGCTGCAGACCACGTCGGGGGCGGCAAAGTGACGCGCCTTGATGCCGGTGCGCTCGACGATCCATTGATCGGAGGTCTCGACGCCGTCCCGCGCAAGTTGCTCGGCCAGCGCCGCGTTGGTCAGGCGGTTCGGCGGCAGGTAACTGCCGGTGCCCGTGATCCTTGAATAGCGTGGCGCGGTCGAAGTCATGGGCTCTCAGGCAACGTCTGCTGCGATCGAATCGGCCGGCTTGGGCGCGGCGGGCATCGCGGCCAGCGTGTCGAGAATCCGGTCGTGCACCCGATCCAGAAGGCCGTTTCGAGCGGCATCATAAGCCCGATTCAAGGCTTGCTCGAACGCGAAGGCGTCGGCAGAACCGTGGCTCTTGAACACCAGCCCGCGCAGGCCGAGCAACGCTGCGCCGTTGTAGCGGCGGTGGTCCACACGGGCTTGCAGCGCTTTGAGCACCGGAAGCGCCATCAAGGCAGCGAGTTTGGTGAAGATGCTGCGCGTGAACTCCTGCTTGACGAACTTCGACAGCATCGAAGCCAAGCCTTCGGAGGTCTTCAGCGCCACGTTGCCGACAAAACCGTCACAGACGACGATGTCGGTCGTGCCCTTGAAGATGTCGTTGCCTTCGACGTTGCCATGAAAATTGAGGTGGCCGCTCGCAGCGGCGGCGCGCAGCAGTTCGGCCGCCTGTTTGATGGTTTCGCTGCCCTTGATCGCTTCTTCGCCGATGTTGAGCAGGCCGACGCTCGGGTCTTCCTTGCCGGCGATGGCAGCGACGAGCGCACTGCCCATCACGGCGAACTGCAACAGGTGTTCAGCGGTGCAGTCGACATTCGCGCCGAGGTCGAGCACGGTCGTGAAACCGTCGCGCTCGTTCGGCATCACGGTGGCGATGGCCGGGCGGTCGATGCCTTCCAGGGTCTTCAAGACATAGCGCGATACGGCCATCAAGGCGCCGGTGTTGCCGGCCGAAACACAGGCCTGCGCCTGGGAAACGCCATTCGCATCGGCCTTGACCTGGGTGACGGCGACACGCAAGGAAGAATCCTTCTTGCGGCGCAGCGCCACCTCGATCGGGTCGTCCATCTCGACCACTTCGGAGGCGGTGACGACGCGGCAACGTGGCCACAAAGCGGCCTCGGCCAGCACCTCGGCGCGGCCGACCAAGATCAATTCAGCAGCGGGGTGCGCCGCGAGAAACGCGCGGCAGGCGGGCAAGGTGACCGACGGTCCGTGGTCGCCGCCCATGCAATCGACCGCAAGCCGAACCACGCCGGCAGCGGGCACATGAGCCGAGTTCATCGCAGAGTGGCAATCAATGCCGGCCTCAAGCGGCCGGCAACAGACCCTCTCAGGCGTCCGCCTTGGTCTTCAGCACCTTGCGCCCACGGTAAAAGCCGTTCGGGCTGATGTGGTGGCGCAGATGCGACTCGCCGGTGGTCGGCTCGATGGCCGTACCGGGCGCGCTCAGCGCGTAGTGGGCACGGTGCATGCCACGCTTGGAAGGGGACTTCTTGTTCTGTTGAACGGCCATGGAGTTCTCCTTGGGCCCGCATTCAAGCCGGGGCCAGCGCTGCGACACGAAATGTCGCTGGGTGGTTTCGCTGAATGCAGCGCACAAACACTAGACGGGTATTGCGAGGCGCGGGTGTGCCCGCAGACAAGCCCAAGATTCTAGCATGGCCTGCCCGGCCCGCTTCAGTTCAGCGGGCCACCCCGCTTGAGCACCGCCAGCGCGGCGAACGGGTTGGGCTTTTCTTCGGCCAGCGGGTCGTTCGGACGGACCGGCAGCGGCAGCGGGCAAACGTCGTGACGCGGCACGATCGGCATGGCCAGCAGCAGCTCGTCTTCGATCAACTCGTGCAGGTCGAGAGCGCGCGTCAGGGCCAGCACGTCGTCTTCGCTGTCTGCATCGAGCTGCGCGGCAGCGTCTTCGCCGTGAACGAACAGAAAACTGCGCTCGACCGCGAGCGTCACCGCCATTGGCTGCAGGCAACGCTGGCACTCGAGCGATACGGCGGTGCCAGCACTCACATGAAGCCAAGTCTGCAACTCACCACCCGGCGCGGCGCGTTGTTCGCCACGGGCGCTCCACACGACCTCGGTGGCGCGGCGCTCTTCTGCACTGCCCAGCGCGGATTCAGCCACCCGCAGCAGTTGCATCACCGGCCAGCGGCCTGCGAGTTGGCCGGCTTCCTTGGCAAAAGCCTGCACCTCGAGGCGGAAGGGATCGAACTCGCGCGTTGCCATCGCCCAAGTGTAGTTCCGTCGGCGATCGCCTCGCCCCGCGATGGGAGAATCCGCCCATGACCACGCGACCGCTTCTGATCCTGGGCTCGACCTCTGTCTACAGGCGCGAGCTGTTGTCGCGACTGCGGCTGCCTTTCGAGGTTCACGCGCCCGATGTCGACGAAACGCCGCTGCCCGGCGAAGCGCCGGCCGCGCTCGCGCAGCGCCTGGCGCTGGCCAAGGCGCACGCGGTTTCGCGCCTGCACCCGGAGGCGGTGGTGATCGGCTCGGATCAGGTCGCCGACCTCGACGGCCAACCCATCGGCAAGCCCGGAACACATGAACGCGCCGTGGCGCAGTTGCGCAGCATGAGCGGACGCAGCGTGGTGTTTCAGACGGCGGTGGCGGTGGTCTGCGCGCGCAGTGCTTACGTCGGGGCCGCGCTGGTGCCGGTGAAGGTGCGGTTTCGCGCGCTGTCGAACGAAGAGATCGAAACTTACCTGCGCGCCGAACAGCCTTACGACTGCGCCGGCAGCGCCAAGTCGGAAACGTTGGGCATCGCGCTGCTCGACGCCATCGAATCCGACGATCCGACCGCCCTGGTCGGCCTGCCGCTGATTCGCACCTGCACGCTGCTGCGCGCGGCCGGTATCGACCCGCTGTCGGTAGCTCGGCCATGACCCGGCGCGGCGAACTGATCCTCGTTCCGAACACGCTTGACTTCGGCGCACCTGGCCCGGTGCCCGATCTGCAGGACGTGCTGCCGCTCGGCGTGATCAGGCGCGCTGCGGCGCTGCAGCACTGGGTCGCGGAGAACGCGAAAACTACCCGCGCGTTTCTCAAGCGCGTCGACGCCGTCGTGCCACTTTCGCAGCCGCTGCAAACACTCGACATCGTGGAGCTGCCACGCCCGCAAAAAGGCCTGCGCCACGGCGCGGCGTCGAATCTCGAAGCCCTGCTCGCGCCCGCGCTGCAAGGCCATGACATCGGGCTGATCTCCGAAGCCGGCTTGCCGGCAGTGGCCGACCCCGGCGCCGCACTCGTGCAGGCGGCTCACGCCGCAGGCATCACGGTGCTCGCCCTGCCCGGCCCCAGTTCCTTGCTGCTGGCGCTGGCCGCGAGTGGCCTGAACGGGCAGAGCTTTGCGTTCGTGGGCTATCTGCCCGTGGACGCCAGCGAACGCGGTGCGCGCATTCGCGAACTCGAGGCGCTTTCACGGCGTGCCGGCCAGACCCAGCTGATGATCGAAACACCTTACCGCAACGCAGCGTTCATGGCCGCGTTGCTGGCGCATTTGCAGGGCAACACCCGCGTGTCGGTCAGTTGTGGCCTGACCTTGCGCTCGGGCTTCACGCGCACCGACACGGTGGACCGCTGGAAAGCCCGCCCGGCAAGCCTGCCGGCTGACGTGCCGGTCGTGTTTTCGCTGCTTGCCGGCTGAGGCTCGCGCCTCAGGACACCGCTTCGTCGGGCTGCTTGGCGCCGAACAACGCGGCCACGCGTTTCTTCGGCTTGATGTTGGGCGACATGCCACGCGGCGTGGCCGGCGTCTTGCTCTCCCAGGCCGGCTCGGTCGCGGCGGCGGTGGGTTCGTAAGGCTTGTCGAAGAACGGGTCGCTCGGGGCGCGCGGCGGCGCATAGCTCGGGGCGATGCGCGGAGCTGCGACCGGGCGAGCCGGCCGCTCGTCGACACTCTCCACGGCGTCAACATCGTGACGGACACGGTCGCGGTATTCGCGGCGCGGTGCTTCGTCCTCGAACTCCATCGGCTCGAGGTCGATCTTCTTCTTGATGAGTTTTTCGATGTCGGACACCAGCCGCGCGTCGGAAGGCGACACCAGCGTCACCGCCAGGCCCGAAGCACCCGCGCGGCCGGTGCGGCCGATGCGGTGCACGTAGTCTTCGGCGTTGAACGGCACGTCGAAATTAAACACCGCCGGCAGGTCGGCGATGTCGAGGCCGCGTGCGGCCACGTCGGTTGCCACCAGCACATCGACACTGCCGCCCTTGAAGGCGTCGAGCGCCTTCAGGCGCTCGTCTTGCGACTTGTCGCCGTGCAACGCATTCGTGCGCAGGCCGTCGCGCTCGAACGAACGCGCCAGGCGGGCGCAGCCGAGCTTCGAGTTGACGAACACCAGCGCCTGCGTGATCGAGCGCTCCTTCAGAACCTTGAGCACCGCACGGCGCTTGTCGTCGGTGGCGACGCTGAAAAAGCGCTGCTCGACATTGGTGGCGGTGGCGTTCGGGCGGGCCACCTCCACGAGGATCGGGTCCTGCAAGTAGCTCTCGGCCAGGCGCTTGATCTCGGGCGAAAACGTGGCCGAGAACAGCAGCGTCTGGCGTGTCTTCGGCAGGTAGCTCAGGATGCGCTGCAGGTCGGGCAGGAAGCCGATGTCGAGCATGCGGTCGGCCTCGTCGAGCACCACGTACTCGACCTGGTTCAGCACGCAGTTCTTGGCTTCGATGTGGTCGAGCAGCCGGCCCGGCGTGGCCACCAGAACCTCGACGCCGCCCTTCAGCTCCAGCGTTTGCGGCTTCATGTCGATGCCGCCGTACACCACCGCCACGCGCAGCTTGGTCTGCGCCGCGTAGCCCTTG
>JANYFX010000129.1 GCA_025359585.1 Rhizobacter sp.
GCGCGACGGTGGCATCGGTGATGAGCGTGTCGGCGCCTTTCACGCAGACGGCGGTGAACAAATCGCCGCCGACTTTCAATGGCACCTTGAACTTGGCGGCCACGCCTTCGGCACCCTCGCCCAGGCCGAAGCGGCCGGTGAGTGAATCGGTCTTGGCATCGCGCAAACAAAACACGATGCGCCGGAAACCGAGCGCGCGGAACATGGTCTCCAGAATCATGCGCAACACGTCGTTGAGCTTGAAGTCTTCGACCATCGTGTTGGTGATGTCCTGGATGCCGGCGGCCAGCACCTCGGACGCATTTTCGAGCGGCGTGGGATCGCGCTGCTGGACCACCGTGCGGGTGGCCTGCAAGGTGTGCGGCGTGAGCGAATCGGGCAGTGGCTCGCGAACAGTGGCCACTTCGCTCTGCGTGGCCGGGGTGACGAACAAGCGCCGCGCCGCCGACTGCGGCCCGACCTGCAGGTTCATCGCCTGCGCCATTTCGGCGAGCCGCTTCTGGGCGACTTCGGTGGCGGCTTCGATGCGGGCCGCCGGAACACCCAGCGTGCGCGCAAAACGTTTGGCCACGTCGGCGATCTTTGCCTTCGCTTGGTCAGGCTCCGAGCGCAAGACCGTGTCGGCGATCTGGTTGGCCGCGAAGGTCAGCCAGCGCAGGCGTTCGCCGGCGTCTTGCGGCTCGCGCGTGGGCGGCTCGCCGCGCGGCTGGCGCATGCAGCGCTGCAAGGTGTCGGGCAGGCCCCAGGACTTGGCCACACCGAGGCCGAGCGCTTCGAAGCTCAGGCCGAGCACGCTCAGCGAGGCAGCGTCTTCGCTTGTCGCCGCACCGCTTCTCGCCGGCCCGGCACCGGCGACGATGCCTCGCACCTGGCGCGCTTCTTCGGCGAAGTAGTACTCGGTCAGCAAGCGCCCGAGGTTCTGGAACATCGCGCCGATGAAGGCCTCTTCGCTGTCGCGCGCCAAGCCACCGAGCTCGCTCGCGAGCATGCCGGCCATCAGCGCGCGCAGGAACTCTTCTTTCAGCTGGTTGGCGTGCGCCTTGTCGTGCATGTGCTCGACCAGGACCAGGCTGGTCGCCAGGTTGCGGATGCCGGCAAAGCCGATCAGCGCCACCGCGCGCGAGACCGTGCTGACGCTGCCACCCGCGCTCGAGAAATGCGCGGTGTTGACGAGCCTCAGCAGCTTGTTCGTCAGTGCCACGTCTTTCAGGATCTCGCCGGCCAGGTTGCCGATGCTCTGGTTCTCGGAGTTGGCGACACGCTGGATGCGTGCGACCGAGTCCGACAGTGCCGGGAAGTCGCTCTTGTGGCGCATGCGGCGCAGCAGAAAGTCGAGCGTGGCGTTGCTGTTGCCACCGGCGGCGTCGGCATCGTCGGCGCTCGGCGCCGGGGCCAGCCAGCCCTGCAGCGCATCGCGGAACGCGGCCGCGCTCGGCCAGCGCCGCACCGGGTCGCGCTCGATCGCGCGGCGCAGCAGCAGGCGCAGCGCGTCGTTCACTTCCGACGACAGACCCTCGGGCAGTTTCAGATCGGTGCTGGCCACGAAGTGCATCGCGCGGTAGGGGTCGCGCTCGGCGATCAGCCGCGCACCGCTGAGCATTTCGACCAGCACCACGCCGGCCGAGAACACGTCCATCGTCTCGGTCGGCAGGCCGCCCTGGGTCGCTTCGGGCGACATGTAGCCCGGCGTGCCGACGATCTGGTCGAGGTTGCCGGGGTCGTGCAGACGCGCGGCGATGCCGAAGTCCATCACCCGGGCTCGGCCGTTGCCGTCGACGAGGATGTTCGACGGCTTGAGGTCGCGGTGCACCACGCCGGCCGCGTGCGCGGCGTGCAGCGCGTCGAGTACGCCCAGCATCATCGCGACCGCTTCGGTGGCGGGCAAGGCGCCGCGGGCCTTGAGGTGCTGCGCCAGCGTCGGCCCCGGCACGTACTCGAACACGAGGTAAGGCTGGTGCTCGTGCAGGTCGGCTTCGAACACGGGCACGATGTTCGAGTGCGTGAGCCGGCTCACGCTGCGCGCTTCCTGCAGCCATTGGTTCACGGCGGCCGGGTCGGCGGCCGCGTCGGCACGCATCAGCTTGACCGCCACTTCGCGTTCGAGGCGCGCGTCGAAGCCCAGCCACACGGTGGCTTGTGCGCCCTCGCCGAGCACACGCTGGAGTTCGAAGCGGCCGAGTTTCATCGTGAGTGAGGCGCAGGTTCGGTGGCGGGCTGGGCCGCGGCGGGATCGGGGTTCACGGCGGGTGTGGCCAGCCCGTCGGTCAGCGTGTCGCCGCGCTTCGGCGGTGGCAAAGGTGTGCCCTTGCGGACCGATTCACGCGCGGCCTGAAGGGCATCGGCCACGTCGCGGGCGTTGATGCCGAGTGCGCGCGCATAACGCTGCGCGACCTGGCCGATGGCGGCCACCGCGCGCGGCCCGGTCAACGCGCTGATCGCGTCGACGGCGTCGTTCGCGGCGCTGGCGGTCAGGCGCAGCACATCGGCGTCGGTGTCGGGTTTGCGCACCGGCGCTTCGGGGGGCAGGCGGCGCACGATGTGCATCACGTCGTCGCCCAGGCCCCACTGGCGGGCCACGACCGTGCCGAGCGATTCGATGTCGACCCCGAGCACCGCGAAGGCCGCCACTTCCTGGCTCAGGCCGGGTTGTTCGGGTGTGCCGGCGGCGCGGTCGGCGGGGCTCGGCGTCATCAGTTGCTGGATCTGTTCGGCTTCGTCGGCGAAGTGGTAACGCAGCATCAGGCGGCCGAGGTTCTGCAATGCGGTGATCAGGAACACGACCTGCGCGTCGTAACCCGCCGGGCGCAGTGCCTGCGCCGTGTGGCCGGCCAGGCGCACACGGTCCAGCGTGGTCTGCAAGGCGGCGGCATGCGGTTCGGAAAGCGGCCCGGGCCAGGCGCGCAAGGTGTTGGCGGCGAGCCGCACGCCGTTCACACCGATCAGCGAAATGATTCGGCGCAGCGTGAGCACCGGGCCGTTGCCCTGGATCTGCGTGCCCTGCACCTGCGCCGAGTTGAGCGTGCGCAGCAGCTCGAAGCTGAGCGCCATGTCTTCGAGCACCTGGTCGGCGATCTCGTCGGTGCGCTGGCTTTCCAGGCTGGTGACACGTGCCACACGCGCCGCCAGGCCGGGCAAGGCCGGCAGGTGGCCGACCGTGTTCAGGCGGTCGAGCAAGAGCACGAGCGGGCCGCCGCCGTCGTCGGCCTGCGCTTCGAGCCAGCCGCTCAAGGCACCGAGCAAGGTGCGCGCGCTTTGGTAGCGCAAACGCTCCTGGCCGGCCGTGCAGCGGTTGGCGATGGCGCGCAAGGCTTCGGGGATCGGCAGCGGCGTGGTCCACGGCAGCCGCACGAGTTCACGGCCGATGGGGGTCAAACGCTGGATGACGAGCGCGGTGTCGGGCTGATCGAGCACCGGCTGGCCGGTCAGCAGGTGGTGCAGCATCACGCCGCAGGCCAGCAGGTCGCGGCTGGCGGCGGCACGGCGCTCGCGCAGCAGGCTGGGGTCCATCGCCATGCCACGATCGTTGTTGCGGGCGCGGGGCACGTCGAACGGTGTCTCGGCGACTTCGCAGGCCGCCGCGAGCGCCATCAGGCACACGCCGCCACGGTCGTTGATGAGCACGCTGTGCAATTGCGGGTTGAGATGGGCCACGCCGGCTTCGTGGGCGAAGGCCAGGCCTTGCAGCAGGTCACGCACCCAGGCCACCACCTCGGCCGGCTGCGGGCCCGGGTGCGCGGCGAACCATTCGCCGAGCGTGACCCCGTGGCTGCGGTCCACCGCGATGAAGGGCCAGTGGTCCTGCACGCCGACCTCGGCGACGGGCGCGAGGTTGGGGTGATCGAGCCGCGCGGCCAGGCGGGCGTCGCGCAGCCAGAGTTCGAGCGCATACGTGTCGGCCGGCTGCACCCGCGGCAGGGTCAGCATCACTTCGCGATCGGCCCGCGGGTCGAACGCGAGCCACACCATCGTGGCCGCGCTCTTGGCCAGCAAGCGGCGCAGCTCGAAGCGACCGAACGCCCGAATGGGGTTCGCTGAAGGGGCGGGCAAGGCGTTGGCGACCATCGTGTGAAGAATGTGATGGCACGATTGGACCGCAGCCCCTGGCCGGCGATGCGGCAATCAGCCGGGGCAAGACCGGCCAATTGGGGGCTTGGCCGGGCGCAGCGGTTTGCGCTTCAGTCGATCTCGACGACCGCTCCGGCGCCGGTCACGAAGGCACAGCGCACGGCCGCGCCGGGTTGCGCTGCCTGCACCGCGCAGCGGTAGCGGAGCAACTGATCGTGATAGGCGGCGAGCGCCTGGGGCGTGTGCTGGAGTTTGTAGTCGAGCACCCACCAGACCAGTCCCTCGGCTTCGTCCAGCAACACGAGCCGGTCGATGCGCAGGGCCTCGCCGTCGGCGCTCACCGGCACTTCGTTGCCGGCCCAGCGCAGGGCGGGTCCGCTGAAAAAACGTGCGCACTCCGGGCTGTGCAGGATGAGGCCGGCGAGCCGCCCGACCTCGGCAGCGTCGCTGCCGAACTCGAGCGCCGCCGCCTGGGCCAGCGTGCCGAGATCGATGCTCGCGGGCGCTGGCTGCGGCGTGGCCCATTCGAGCGTGCGGTGCACCGCCTGGCCCAGCCGCGTGGCGCCCGTGTCGGCCGGGACGGCGCGGGTCGAAGCGTCATCCTGCGCAGGCAGCGTCTGCGCTTCGGCGCTTTGCCAACGGGGTGGGACGCGCAAGCTCGCCGCAGGTGGAACCGGCGCTGGCGAAGACCCGCTCGCATCCGACACTTCAGGCCAGCGCCGCGCAAGCGGTTCGACACGCTGCCACCACGACGCACCCGGCGGCTGGTAACGCGGCTGGGTCGCGCTGAACACCAGCCGCTGCCTGGCACGCGACATCGCCACGTACAGCCCGTTGAGTTCTTCGCGCTGGCGCGCCGCGCGCTCGGCGCCGAGCAAGGACACCAGCGAAGGCGGGCACGCGGCTTCGGAGTAGACGAAGGCACAGGCCCTCGGCTGCGCGGCGTCGACCGGCCAGTCGACGAGCAGCGTGGCGGTCTCGGCGCTCTTCGGTTCGGGGTCGGCGTCCATCACGAACACGACCTTCGCTTCCAGGCCTTTGGCACCGTGCACGGTGAGCAGCTGAACCGCGTCGGTTTGTGTCGGCGCCGCCACCTTGATGGCACGCCGCTTGAGCGCACGCACGAAGTTGAAGGGTGTGGCATAGCGCCCGCCATCGAGCAGCAGCGCCTGGCCGAGCACGGCAGAGATTGCCTCCAGCGCCGCCATGCGCTGCTCGGCCGGAACGGTCGCGAGCACACGTTCGCGCAGCTCGCCTTCGCTGACGATGCGGTCGAGCAGGTCGTGCGGCGGCAATGTTCGTGCATCGACCGACCAGCGCTGCAACAAGGTGCGCGCGCGCAGCAGCGCCGGCGACGCCGACTCGATCTCGAACAACGCGCGCCACCAGTCGCCCGCGACCGCCTGCTGCGCGAGGGCGACGAGGTCTTCGTCGCTCGCGCCGAACAGCGGACTGCGCAAGGCCTGCGCGAGCGAGAGCTTGTGTTGCGGCGACACCAGGCAGTCGAGCAAGGCGACCAGATCGCGCGCTTCGATGGCAGCCATCAACTCGAAGTCTTCGGCCGCCGCGTAACGCACGTGCACTGCACGCAGCGCATCGGCCACGAGCCGGAGCGACTGGCGCTTGCGGCTCAGCACGAAGATGTCGGCCGGCCGCATCTGCTGCGTGGCAACGAGCGTGTGCACCGCTTTCGCCACCAACGCGGCCTCTCTTTCGCGCAGCACTTCTTCGGGCGCGTGGCGCGGCGTGGTGAGCGTGTCGCGCCACTCGGTCGCGGCATCGGCCCTGGCGGCGCGCGGCGGGCGCAGCACGCGGGGCAACACGAACACGGCCGCGCCGGGTGTGGCCGGCAGCTCGGTCGTGTGGGCCCGAAAGCCGCTGAACTCGTCGGCCTGCGTGGCGGTTTCGAACACCGTGTTCAGCACCTGCAGCAGCTCGGGCGCGTTGCGCCGCGTGTGGTCACAGGCCAGCATGACACCGCCCAGCGCTTCGACGACGAAGGCGCGCGCCGCCTCGAAGACGCGCGGCTCGGCGCGCCGAAAGCGGTAGATGCTCTGCTTCGGATCGCCGACGATGAACACCCCCGGCGCACGCTGCCCGCTCGCACCACCACCGGCACCGGCGTAGCCCGCGAGCCACGCGTGCAGCGCATGCCACTGCAGCGGGCTGGTGTCCTGGAACTCGTCGATCAGCACGTGTCGGATGCGCGCGTCGAGCCGCTCCTGCACCCAGGCCGAGAGGGTGGCGTCGCGCAGCAGCGCGAGGCCGCAGGCTTCCAGGTCGGACATGTCGGCCAGGCCACGCGATCGTTTGTAGGCCGCGTACTCGGCCAGCAGCACGCGCACCAAACGCACCATGCGCCGGTGTTCTTCGTGCG
>JANYFX010000175.1 GCA_025359585.1 Rhizobacter sp.
CGCAATGCGCCTTGCCGACGATGGTGCCGCCGGCATCGAGGATGCGCGTGACGATGGTTGCATCCAGATCGGGCACATAACCTTCGAGCGTGGACGAACCGTTCATCATCGGCACGCCGGCCAGGCACACGTTGTCTTTCAGCACGATGCGTTTGCCCGACAGCGGGCCGTGGGCCGCGCCCCGCACCTCGGCCATCACGGCCCACGCATTCAGCGGGTTCTGCGCCGCACTGGGCTTGAAACCGGGGGTGCGCGGATAGCGCACCGGCGGCAGGTTGTCGGGCAGCTGCGTGAGCCGGTCGTAGGCCTGGAAGGTGCCCTCCATCACATCGCGGTATTCCGCGACCTCGCGCTCCGACATGCTCATGTGCAGCGAAGCCACGATCTCCTGAAGCTGTGCCACTGTGGGACGTTTGACCGTGGACATGGTTTCCCCTGCTGAAACGGCCGATGCGGCCTGACGGTGATCGGTGTGCGAAGTGCGCGCGGGCGCTGCGCTGCTTCGTGTGGGTGAGGCGTGTGCCGCAGCGGGCGCGGGCATGGCGCCCGGCCGCTGTGCCGGCATCGACGGAACAGGCGGCCGTTGCGGCGCCGAAGCGTTGCCCGATGCTCTCGTGCTGGCGGGCGCGCTGCGCGCTCCGGCGCTGCCCGCACTCGTTCGCACCGGCCCCATGCCCAGCAGGTCGGCGATCGCGCCGCCGCGCAGGCCCTCGGCGGCCATCTCGCGCACGACGCGGCCACGCTCCATCACGAGCACACGCTCGGCCACGTCGAGCACGAGGTCGAGGTTCTGCTCGACGATCAACATCGACAAGCCTTCGCTCGCGCGCAGCGCCGCCAGCGTGACGCCGATCTCCTGCACGATCGACGGCTGGATGCCTTCGCTCGGCTCGTCGAGCAGCAGCAGCCACGGGCCGGGCACAAGTGCGCGGGCCAGCGCCAGAATCTGCTGCTCGCCCCCCGAAAGCGCGCCGCCACGCCGGTCGAGCAGGCGCGCCAGCCGCGGGAAGGCATCGACGACCCGCTGCACCGCCTGCGTTTCGCTCTCGCCGTTGCCGGCCCGCCAGGCCAGCCGCAAGTTGTCGTGCGCGGTCAGCGCCGGCAGAATGCCGCGGCCCTGCGGCACATAAGCGATGCCCATGCGGCTGCGCAGGTGCGCGGGCGTGTGCGTCACGTCGACGCCATCGAGCGTGATCCGGCCGGCACTCGGCGGCAGCAGGCCGATCAGCGTTTTCAGCAGCGTCGTCTTGCCCATGCCGTTGTGGCCGACGATGCCGATCGCTTCGCCTTCGTGCACTTGCAGCGAGACGCCGTGCAGCACCGGCACGTGGCCGTAGCCGGCGCGCAGCTCGGCCACGTCGAGCACGAGGTCACGGCCCGGCGGCGGTTCGGTGGCCGTGTCGACCAACGAGGGTTGCGGCTCACGTTTCATTTCGCTCGGCTTCCGATGTAGACCTCACGCACCCGGGCGTCCGACAGCACCTGGTCGGTCGTGCCTTCCATCAGCACCGAGCCCTGCGCCAGCACCGTGACCTTGCCACCGAGCATGCGCACGAAGTGCATGTCGTGGTCGACCACGACGACGGCGGCGGTCTGGTTGATGCGCTGGATCAGCTCCACGAGCCGATCGGTCTCGCCGCCGGTGATGCCGGCGGCCGGCTCGTCGAGCAGCACCAGCCAGGGCCGCTGCGCGATCACGAGGCCGAGCTCGACGATCTGGCGCTGGCCGTGGCCGAGCTCGCCGACCTGGCGGCGCGCAATCGCAGCCAGCCCGAGTTCGTCGATCACCCGCGTGACCTCGTCGGGCGCCGCAGCGCGACCGTGGATGCGGCGCGCCGCGAGCCAGAGGTTTTCCCAGACACTCAGGCCGTTCATCACCGACGGCACCTGGGTCTTGATGCCGACGCCCAGGCGCACGATCTCGTAGGGCCGCCAACCGGTCACGTCCTGGCCGCGGATCAGCACACGGCCGTTCGAGTGGTTCAGGCTCAGCTGCCCGGTCAGGCATTTGAAGAGCGTGCTCTTGCCGGCACCGTTCGGTCCGATCAGGCAACGCAGTTCGCGCTCGCGCAGCGTGAAGTTGACATGGTTGACGGCGAGCACCCCGCCGAAGCGCATCGACAGGTCGCGCGTTTCGACCACCGGCTCGCTCATGGTGCTTCGGTGCTGGGGATGCGTCGGCGCCTGCGCGAACCGGTGCCGGCTTCGATGCGCGTGCTGCCCCGCTCGCTGCGCGAACGCCACGAGGTCAGCGCTGAGAACACACCGCGTGGCAGCAGCAGCACGACCAGGATCAGGATCACGCCGAGCACCAGCGAGTTGTCGATCAGCGTCTGCTCGCCGAGCAGCAGCTTGAGCATGCCCAGCACCAGCGCGCCGATCATCGGCCCGGCCAGCGTACCCAGGCCCCCGGCGATGACCCAGATGATCACCTCGACCGACTGACCGAGGCTGAACACCGAGGGCGTGACGATCTCGGCCCAGTTCGCGAACAGGCAACCGGCCAGCCCCGCCATCGCCGCGGTCAGCGAGAAGATCGCGGTCTTGTGCGCCGGCGCGTTGTAGCCCAGCAGCTCGGCACGCGCTTCGTTCTCGCGGATGCACAGCAGCACACGGCCGAAGGCGCTGGCCAGCACCCAGCGCGCGAGCAGGTAGCAGCCGAGCAGACAGAAGACGACAAAGTAGTAGTACGGCAGGCCGTAGATCGTCAGGCTCGGCTCGCCGGGCACGTTCAGGATCGGGAACGCCGGGATGCCGTTGAAGCCACCAAGCCGCGCGTCGCCGATGCGGTAGGCATCTCCCGCGGTCGCGCTCATGAACTTGAACAGGATCAGCGTGATCACGAGCGTGATCACGCCCATGTAGACGTCGCTGATGCGGCCGTAGAACATCATCGCGCCGATGACCGCCGCCACGACGGCCGGCAGCAGGATCGCCAGCAGCAGCGGCGCGGTGCTCTCGCCGATGTTGATCGAGCTGATCGCGTAGGTGTACGCCCCGAG
>JANYFX010000179.1 GCA_025359585.1 Rhizobacter sp.
GTGAGCGCGACACGCGCTTCCCAGTCCCCAAGTGATGCTCCGGGCCACCGGGACGTGAGACGTTGCTCGCGTCGTCGTGCGCGGCTTCAGAGTGGAAACTGCGCGGCGAGGTGCGTGGCGGCGTGGAACAGGAGCTCGCCATCGGAGGGCATCGGGCCCAGCAGTGCGATCGCGTGGAGGGTCCACTGCTGCATGGCGTGGTTGGCTTCGACGTGGCCCGAAGTCGTATAGACCACCTTGCGGTCGAACATGCTTTCGCTGGCGCTGTCTTGGACCCACTTCGATTCGAAGCGGATGCGGCGCACGGCTTCGCGCGCTTCATTGAGGCCCAAAGCGAGCGCTGCGCCCGGGATGACGCCGAGGGCGCGGTCGAATTGTCGGCAGGCCTCGCGCCAATCGCTATGTAGCGCTTCTGGCAAAGCCTCGAGCTCTGCCTTGGCCTCGCGAGCCGTAGCCCCGAGCGCCGAGTCGGGGACGAGGCGGTCCCAGAATGACATCGCCGACGCGGCCGCTGCGTGGGTCGCCGATGCGCGCTCGAATGCCCGCTGGTGCTCGGTGAGGCGACCGAAGTGCGCCGCAAAAGGAGTGGGAGCGAGCTCGAAAGCGAGCCGTGTGACCCACGGATGCTCGCCTTGGGGCGCATGACCATACGCAATGACTCTCGCGACCTCATTCATGAGCGTCACGCGATCGAAAGCGCCACCCACCAGGCCTCGGAGGATCGACCCGACGCCGTCGATGGCCTGGAGCGTGTGGCTCAGGGCGAGAGTGGCGAGTTGGAGGGAGGTCTCATCTTCTCGAACGATCACGATGCGGCGCGCATTCTTGCTCACCGCGAAGATGGCGTCGCGGAGGGTGAGCGTGGGTATTCGGCCGCGGAGCAGCGAGGTCAGGTGCCAGGCCTCGTAGCAGAGCCGGTGAACGAGCTCGGTGTGCCAGCTGCGTCGCGTCACCGGGGCGAGCTCGTCGCTGCGCGACGGGCCTTTGCCCCACGAATCGAGCTTCTCCGCGAATGGACGCGCCTCGAGCGCAGCGATCTCTGCGTCGAGGTCGCAGATCATCGCGCCGTGCGCGATCGCCAGATCGAGGCGCGCGATCGCGCCGGCCGAGGAGAGTGCGAGTGCGAGCTGCGCGCGCGGATCGGATGCGAGAGAATCTTCTGACGCGTGCGCAGGCGCGGCGCGATACGGACCTACGTCTCTCGGGCCTCGACTGAGCCCGCCCCGAAGGGCAGCGCCCACTTCCGCGAACGCAGGAAAGACCTCGTCGACCGTGCGAGCCAGAGCGCTGATGGCCCGCATCTCGAGGGCGCAATGGGTGTAACGAAGCGCCTCTACCACCGCGCCTGTCGTGGGATCGATCCCCGTTTCGACCATGTGCAACGACCGGACGAGCCCGGCCGCGCTGGTCGCCGCGAGCCATACGCGCAAGGGTGGGTATGCCCCGAGCCCCTCCATCAATGCATAGCGAGTGTTCTCGAACGCGCGGATCAAGCCGTCTGGATCGCGGGTGCGATTGTTGGTCAAGTCTAAATCGAGGACGTTCACGAGGCGATCGAAGAAGCCGTCTCTCTCGACGGTCGGTCGCCTGTCGAGCTTCGAGGCGAGCTCGCGCTTCAGCACAGCCAGACTCGACTGCCCGAGGGCGTGGCGCACCCGCGTGAAGAGCGTCTGGGCATCGATAGGTGGGTATCCCCACGATGGATTCGTTGGTAGCGGAGGCGGAGGGGGCAGAGGGTCGAGGTCGTCATGCCCGAGCACCTCGAGCAGGGCTCGTAGGTCTACGCCGGGCAGCCAATTGGAAAGAGTGAATTCGGCAATGGCCTCGAGCTGCGTCGTCATGCTTTGGCGGTCGTCGCCGATTCCACCCGTCGCGGACCGAGCGAGCGCATGCGCTCGGTCGGTCATGCGAATGAGATGGATCGGCGGCGCCGAGCGCGCGGCGGTAGCCAACGCCAGTTCGACCGCTTCTACCGCTGCCTCCAGCCTTCGTTGGGCGCGGCCGAGATCGCCCGCTAGATCGTGTCCCGAGTCGCCGGTGGCTACGGCCGCGTCACCGGCCTGATCGCGTTGGGCACGCCAGCGCTGGCCCAATGCGGTC
>JANYFX010000199.1 GCA_025359585.1 Rhizobacter sp.
ATTTTGTTCTGTGGCAAGCCTCACCGCTTCAGCTTTGAATTCGGCGGTGAAGGTACGACGGGGAATACGTTTCATGGTGGCTCCTAACAAGTTGATAAAGTAACATCAACTTGCCCGTCCACAATTTCGGACCCCGCTCACTATTCGCTGTGAGTACGTGAGATAGCTAGCATTTATAGTGGCCTTGTCGATTTCGCGGGCCTATTGGACGCGGAGCCTACAACCCAATAGCCTGCTTCAACTCTTTACGGATCTCAGAACGCCCGATCCCCGACGCTTGATACTTGTCTCCGGCAGGATCCAATCCCGCACAAGGTGCAAGCAAGGATTCCAACGCCGGTCTGGAGTAATTGGCTGCGGTGGTCGCTCTTGTAGAAAGGATGTCTCGCAATATATCGAACGCTGCCTGTATGCCAACTGTTTTCTTCAAGTAGGAGTTGGCACCCGCAGGCGTCCAAATTTTGGCGGCCACTGCAGAAAAATAATTACACAAAATATCGTAGATTGCTTTGTCGTTCCCATTGATATAAAACTCCCGCAATGGCAACCCTTTGATCGGCTTTAGGCTCTTGCGACCAATCTCTTTATTTCCTGGCCGTCTAACAGTATTTCTATCCTCTTGTGGATTTTTGGAAAGAACTCGAAGAATTCCGTCTACAACTGTAGCCATAGATATTCTTACCAACCCGGCACCATCAGAATTGTTGGAAAAAATCGCCTCGGAATCCGCAGCTGGAAATATCGATCTATACATAGGCGACCCGTCCTCGGTATTCAATAGCCGGGTCAAATATACCGCCAATGTTTCCGGCGACCACAGTTGAGCCGGACGCTCATCGACATCAAATCCAAAAAGCTCGTACGCTAAGCTGCGATCGACTTTCTTTTGATTGAAGTTGATCGTGGCGAACACGTATGCGTGGTATGGCGTTGGTAGCTCAAGAAACACGACGCAAAGCAATTCCATCGCCCGCTCTGGTGCGTCGGGTGGAAGATGCTCGAAGGCGTGGAGGCGATGCTGCCCATCAATTATCGACGCGCAGGGAATATTTCGCGACGGAATTTCAATATTCCAAAACCCGTTGCCTTTATTTTGTGCGGTCCATTGCAATTTATCATCTTCGATATACAGACCATCTTGAGAATAGTTCGCTGCAAGAATGATTGCATTGGGAAAAGTGGCGTCTGTCGTTTGGATGTATGAAGCAATTTCTTGCAATCGAGTTTTCTTCTCTGCTCGTTGAGAACCAAAGATAGAGTACCCACCCTTGTTCTCGCTCGCCTCTTGCTCCAAACGCTCCCGCACCTCAGCGGGAAGAGAGTACGTTATCTTGTTCAGAACATCCGCGCGCAAAGAGAAGGCGAAAAAACTACCAAGTGGTTGTTGCACACGAATGGCAGGACAAGAAAGCACGTCAGTTGTCGTTGTGGCCATTATTGCAATCCCCCGCCTTCTAGCTTTGCTACATTTGGCTTTGATCCGCCATCCTCTGTTTTTGGTGGGGTTTCAGGCTGAAACTTCCCTGACAGTATGCAAATACGATACAGAAGATAAATAATGGCAATCGTCCCGACGGTGGCAAAAGGCATGGCGTAGGATTTTTCATTTCTAAACAAGGCGCCAACTGCGAATAGTGCACCAAGCGCGCTGATAAAGCCAAGCTTCATTCGTCCCAATATCGACATCGCCTTCCAATAGTTTTCTGGTATGAAAATATCAGCAACCAACGGCGCAAGAGCTGCAATTGCATAGGTAGCTAATGATTCTGAGCTTATGGGGCGATCAACAAAAAGTGGAAAGTAAACACCAATGCCGCCGCCAATGCCAAATACGAGAAGTCCATAAAAAAGGACTGTCATGCGCTCGGCATTCGTTATTGTTCTTGTTTCATAATGCGACATTGCGCCTCTCCTAAAACGCTTTAATCTTTGAGGGCTTCGAGTCTTTTAGCGTCATAAATACGCCGGTCGGTAGCGACGCAAAGCTCACCTTGCCCCGAAACATATTTTGGAGCACTTGATTGCTCGCAGCATTAGTTTTAAAACAGATTGGCAGCCCGATGTTTTCCAAATGGTCATCACCGGCACCGTCATAGTCATCTGGACTCTGCGATGCCAGTGCCACCATGAGTCCCTTCGAGCGATGAAGCCGGATGTTGTCGGAGAGCGCCTTGTGCCGTGATGCCAACAAGTGCCTGGCTTCATCCACAGCTAAAACCGTACGCACTGCGCGGTGGCCTTCATGATCTTGCGGAGCTTCTGGAACTCGTTTGAGGTACGTGTTCAACGCGTCCAGCAGCAGGTAGGCCGCGAGGTTTTTTTGTGTATCGTGCGCGTGCGCAAAGGTAATGATCCAGCTCTGAGAGAAGAACTGCGCTGGCGACATTTCTGGGCGAAAAATTGTTCGCTCCGTCAAGTCACTGATGGTCGAAATTACGCTATCTGTCTTCAGTTTCCTGTCTTCATAGAAGTCACGTAATGACTGCGCAATGTCATCAAGAGATATGTTTTTGCGTTGCGAAAATAGGGGCCGAAGAGCATCCTTCATGGTCTCCAATTGCACGGCACCCGCCTTGCTCTGCATCACTTTCGCAAAAGAGTCCCGGAAGCCCATGATGGCATCCGAAGCCGTCAATTCGGACTCATCTGATCCGAAGAACATGTCCAGAGGAATGGGCTCCTCAGGGACACGCAACACGCGAGCACCGATGGCTTCAACGAAGTCATGCCGATTGGCCAAGTCGCCCTTGCCCAAATCAAGAAGAATGACCGGAGCGCCGGACTGCTTGCGAACCTGCTTCACAAGTTCCAGCATCGTGCGCGTCTTCCCTGAGCCAGCCTGCCCCATCACGGCCACGTGGGGCGAGTAGCCGACGCCATTTACTTTCCAACGGAACGGCTCTTTGGAATCTACCGCTTTGCCAAGATCAACCAGGATGGGTGCAGGAGAGCTTCCAATTGTTGACCATGCGTCATCTGAAGAAGTCGCTGTAGCCGAAGCTGATCCGGATTCGGGCATATCGGCCCGACGCCGCACCAAGATGTCGATGAACCGGTTGTAGTCCTCTTCCGCTTCTTCCCAATCCGCCATCAACAAGGCGATGCCTCGGCTCCAATGCCGTTTGACAAGGTCTTGCAATGTGGCGAGCGTCAGATCCGCACGCGGGTTGACCCTACGCAGATGGGTGAACAGCAATCCCACCCACAACGGCAATTCTTCGACGCCAAACAAGACATCGCCCTTGATGGGCTTTCCAGCACCAGACAAATTGGCTGAAGGATGGGTTGTTTCGGACAATGACCTACCCATCGCCAGACGGGCAACGCGATTCTTGGCACTCAGCCCCAGATTGGAACGTAACAGCTCGGTGTATTTATCCGCCTCTGTATCTGCTTGAAATCCTGCGAGCAGTACCTGCTCCATGGTTACGGCGCTCATGCTGCCATCTCCTCGAAATACGCATCTTCGGTCGCCACCGTACGTCCGACACCACTGTCGATCTCGACGTGTTGCAGCAAGTAGGTCTTGCCGACGTAGGGTTCAAGCGCTGCATAAGTCTCTTGATCGATTTCTTTATCCTGTGAGAGCAGGATAACTTGACGCTTCTTGTCTGAAGTCCAGTACTTGAGGATGTTGGTGCGATGCGTGCTGTCGAGACGCCCCAGTGGCGTATCAACGACCATGGGGGCGTCTATGCCCGAAATTTCGGCGAGCCCCGCCAACAAAGCTGTAGCGAAGACCTGATTCTCTCCAGCAGACTTATCGAAGGGAATCTCCTGGCCGTTCCGCCCAAGAATTCTGGTCTTGCCAGTCTCGTCGATATCGACGCGATGAACCTGGCCTTTATGCGCAAGCTTCTTGTAGACATCAGTCATTGATTTCGCGAGCTGATCGACCTTCAGTGCGTACATCTGGGGAATCAGTTCACCGATCAGGTTGCACACACGCTCCGCACGTCCAACCATTGACTTCAACGGGTTTGCTTGCACGAAACGCTCGTGCTCCCGCATATAGAGTGCGCGCTCCTGATCGATCGTTCCCTTAAGTCCGACCAATTGGCGATCCAGGTCGCCCAACCCACGTTGGCGCTGATCCAGCGTGACATTGATGGACGCCGACTCCCCTTGCAACTTCGCTAGCGTGCCGTCCTTGTCAACGCCTTCAATCTTTGTGTAGCGATTGATCAGTTCACGTATACGCTTTTGCAGAGTTGCCCGTTTTGCAATCAACCCCAGAACGTCTTGCGCGCCCACCCGCAAACCATCTACCGCGCTAAGTAGCGCCGCGCGTTTTGCACCAAGGTAGTCATGCATGATCGTGTCGGCGCATCCTTCAGGCATGGGGTAGAACAGGCTCTCCCATGCGGCATTCAACCGCGCCTGCAGCGCCGCTTCCTGATTGTTGGTCAGGGCG
Source organism: Rhizobacter sp. (assembly GCA_025359585.1). Classification (GTDB taxonomy): domain Bacteria; phylum Pseudomonadota; class Gammaproteobacteria; order Burkholderiales; family Burkholderiaceae_C; genus LMDS01. Next base: position 4,415 of record JANYFX010000199.1, read on the forward strand.
GGCTCCAACGGGGGGTCACTGGTGTCGTAAAAGGTGCCAATGAACTTCGTCTTCTCTGGCTCCAGATTGCGCCGTCGCTCCTCCCAGCTCTCACGCGATATCTCTGCGCGAACTTGCTGGGAAAGTACGTCGAGTGTTTCCCTACCGACAAGATGGAATGGCAACTTGGTGGCGACGATCACATCCAAAGCGTCTTCAGTAGCGCGTAGTTCGTTCTCTGCCTCTGTTTGTTGCCTGATCACATCAGCCGCGCTTGCTACATCGCCAGCGCCAGCGCCCATCCCGATCATTCGATTCGTCAAATCCGTGCGCTGCGTTTGCAGATTTTTGACAGCCTCGTCCGCTTCGCGGTGTTTGCGTTCCGCCTCGTCGTATTCACGCTCGTGCTGGGACAAGGTTGCGAACAGTTCACGGTGTTTTTGCTCGTCCACCACAGGTATGCCGCTAGACCGATTCGTCTGAAATTCTTCCAGCCGCTTTTTCAGCCTGCGCAGAAGCACAACACCAAGCAGTCCTTCGATGCCGCTTTTGATTTGGTCGGACCGGCTTTGATCTGCGAGCTTCTTGACTTCTTCGCCATCAAAGAAGAAAAACGGTGCCACATGCGCCGGAATGAACTGCTGATCAAGGAGTTCCGGTAGCTTCTCTGCGGCCAAAGCGCGACCGCGAATACCGTCTCGCACCTGATAAATGACGACCTCGTCCTCACCGGTCCAATCACCTGAGCGGCTGAAGAACCACTTGCGCGTTACTTCGAACCCCTCCGCCTGGGTCTTGTTGATCTGAATTTTGACCCACATGGCGTCGCGGCCTGTGCGCACTGCAGTACCGTGCAGAGCCCGCTCGACGAACTTGCGGTAGCCCACGTCGTCCTTTAATCCAGCGCGTCCCAGGTGCTCGACGGCTTCTTTGCCATACAGACCCAGATACAACGCCTCCAAGATGGACGTCTTGCCGTAGCCGTTCATGCCGCCAATGAGCACGATGTTTCGCCCAGCCCGAGGCTGGGGAAAATCGAATACCTGATGCTGATAGCTCTTGAAATTGAACAGTTCTATTTTTGCGATCCACATATTCTTTTGCCTCCCTTAGTCCATCTCACTGAGAATTTCTTCGATACGGGGATAGACGTTACGCGCACGCTCCTCACCCGCGCGTTCGCGCTGCATTCCGACCAGTTGTTCCAACACGTCAAAAGGGACATCATGCTTGGCGCACAGTTCTTCCAGCATGGCGCGTGCATCGGCATCGGACCACAGGGGCAGATCGCCCAAAAATACATCGCTCATTCTGCTAGTCCCCTTTTTGTCGCCGGCTTGCTTATTTCCTCTGCCCAGATGGTCTGAATTCGCTCGATTTCATCTGCGGAGATCAACGGGTCACCATAGACTTCCTGGGTAGCGATCAGCCGATCCAAGATCATTTTTCGAGCTTGAATTGTGAATGGCCCGGGAACGTGCTGAATTTGTTCGCCCCTGGCGTTGAAACTAATTTGACCATTTCTGCGCTCAAAAGAGCGGTAACGCGGATCGTTGCGGATATCTTTCAGCCACTGTCTGAATTCGATCAACGCAGAAAATTGATGCTTTCCTGCATCCACAAAACCCTGAAGGCTCTTATCCTTTTCCACGACCGTACACGTCCAGCACCCGAAACGGCTATTGGCCGTCCCGCAGCCCGCTGCTTCGTCCTTGCTCAATACAACGGGACATTCGCCGCCTTCTGCGTCCCGATATAACTGAATCAAATCCCGGTGGGTGCCTCCCCATGGTGGCAGGCTTTCTCCCAGTACCTCCCATACATCATCGATGGTGAGATCCACGATGGGACGATAGATGAAGGCTCCTGGCAGTTCACTATGGGGTGTGAGATTTGAACCTTCAAGATTCTGGAATTTGTTGATGGAGTTGCGACGGCTATCGCTTTCATCAAGACGCACACCGAGGATGACGATGGCCGCCCCGTGTGCGGAGACGTTGTCCAGAATGTAACGGCTGGTCGGCTGGATCTTGAGCCGGTCGGTACACCAGCGCATCGTCTGGTTTGGACTAGGGTAACCCTTGCCAATTAGCAGCGTCCAGAATGTTTTGTCGGGTGCGGGTCTTGTGGTCACTACATCCACAGGAAGCCGCAAGGTCTGTGTCATTTCTCTGAGCGCACTTTGCACTTTTGCCAGGTGCGCCATGACCAGAGGACTCTCCACTTGCGTGTCATTGGAAACGACGTGAACATGCCGCTTACGCTGAGACGGCGAAATCTGTAGAAGCGCTTCGAACACAGCCTGAGCCACCACGGTGGAATCTTTTCCTCCGGAGAACCCGATGATCCATGGGTAGTCTTGTGTTTCCGACAAGTACTCCGTCCGGACCGACCTAACGACCTCTTCCCAGAGTTCTTTCCCCTCCAGGGGCCGCTCTGCGACTGGGACATCCAGCATCACTTCATCAGTTGTAGAAAACATATCTTCTTCTCAATTCAAATAGGGTTGCCATTAATGGCGCGTTCTAGTCTCGCCACGCTTTCGAACACCTGGCTCAACGACGGCACTTGCCCAAACACCATGCCCGTCATTGCTTCGTAATCCTTGGCAAGTGCATCTTGCATACCTTGCGTCGGCATCAGCGTGAAAGTTCCGGGTTCAGCGGTAGCCAAGCCCAGGTCCGTGCTACCAAAGAACAAGCGTGCATGGCGCGCGCAGTCGCGCGCCAACTCATGATCCGCAAGCCATTTCGAGATTTGGTCAGATTGCATCAACTGATGCACGTCATAGTAGTGGCGCGACACTCGCTGGCCGCCATGGCGAAGTTCGTTCCGACGCTCATGCCATTGGCGCAAGCCATGCAGGATCACAACCTTGTCCCAAAAGGTGCGCTCAGGCTTGACTGTCGTGACGTTGGCAACTGCCAGATCGAGGTCGGGAAGATCATCGGCCACATAGGGCCTCACGATGGCTGCCGTGTTGGGATCGATTGCTGATCGCGCACCTGATTCGATCTTGACCGCAGATCGGATGTAGTCACCAGGCCGTGCTGTGACAGCGGGATACCAGAAAAGCAAGCTTTGCCCGTCGGCATCATCAGGGTCGGCTTGCAGCCGAAAACGCCCGGACGGAATTGCAGCCGCAGCCGCGTCGCCAAACTGTTTCGTCAGCGGGCCGTTGATATAGGTCTGACAGGACGTGCGAATGGCATCGAGTCGCGCACGACGCTTTTTCCCGCTCAGCGCTTCGAGTTCCGCTGTGTCAGCGTTGAATCCGAGATCATCCCGAAACACTGTGATGTCGATGTCTTCCGAAAACCGGGCAACAAGTCCGAATGCTTTGGACAACGATGTGCCTCCCTTGAACAGCAGGCGCGGAATACCCTTTGGCAAGCCGTTGAAAAGCGCATCCAGCGTCCAGCAGACCCAGAAGTCTTTCTCCACGTGCTGCACGGCGGTTCCCAGGCGTGCAGCCGTTCCGAGAAAGAGATCGCGCCGCTCGTTGTCGTCGGCCGCAATCACGGTGTGGAAAGCGGTGTTCAAGGCGTTGCTTCCATCAGGTGGCGCCGATCTGCGGGATGCCTTTTTTGTACGCGGGACCGCTGATTTGAGACTACCGGCATGCTGGGATCCCAGCCGGGAAGTTCACGCACCAGATCCTGCATCCAAGCTGGCAGCGTACTGAAGCCCTGCAGCAAATCATCGGAAATTGCCTTTCCGTGCGTCGGGTCTGCTAGTACCTGTGTCAAGCGCGCAAGAACACGCGCTCGATCTGTGCCCAAAGTGTCCTTCAGCCAGTGCAAGGCCTGTACGACCCGCATCGCCGGTCGGTCGGCCCAATAGAGTCGACTTGGTGCCGTCTGGCGGAATTCGATGACCAGGTTATCGAGCGTGATGGACCGCCGGCGAGCATCGGTATGGATAGTGACGCGCGCCGGCACTGCATCCGTCAGCCCCAGGTCGTTGGCGGCCGTCATGCCGTCTACCAACATGCGCAGTTGATCGCGGCGGGCAAGCGCATCCAGGACGGCACGGTAGTCCGGAACAGTGGAACGCTTCGTCAGGCTATTGACGTTCGGGCGGTCATAGAGTCCGCGTTCGATGCGGCGTAGGTCGCCCGCCTGCACCATTCGCTGCAAGGTCTTGTCGATGGTGTCCCTACTGCCCAAGTGTGCAAAATCATTCGGCACCCAGACATGGCCTGGGGCGGCGGCAGTGATCAACGAAGAGATTTGGTTCTTAAGTTCAGACATGGGATACTCCCGTCCGATATTTGTACACGTTTATCGGTCGAATGGCAATCAGTGATTGTCCGAAAGATGTTAACATATTTCGGACAATAATGCCCTGTGCGTGTCAGGCAATGGGCGATGAGGTTGCAATACGCATGCCGCAATGGCTTGCAGACTACCGCACAATATCGAGCAAATGAATGCCACCATGACGCCCATCGACCGCTTTGCAAGCCTCGGCATTTGGTCGCGGGGAAGCGAGCGTGCGCCGCACAAACCGCTGCTGTTACTTTTGGCGCTGGGACTCTTTTCCCAAGGAATCCGTGCTCTGCCATATGTGCAGTATGAGCAGAAGCTCATCGATCTGCTCCGGGAGTTCGGCCCAAGTCGCCGATCACTGCATCCAGAATATCCATTCTGGCGCCTGCGCAACGATGGCGTATGGGAGGTAGAGGCCCAGGTGTCAGCAGCGGTTGTAAACTGATACACAGCAGCGATTGAAAACTGATACACAGCAGCGATTGAAAACTGATACACCGTTTTGAGATGATGGCTGCTTTTCGGAGCGGTCTTGAAACCCAACGAGGTGTATGTGGAAATTCAGTTA
>JANYFX010000204.1 GCA_025359585.1 Rhizobacter sp.
GCGATGCCTTGTGCGTCTTCCTGCAACGCGGCCGTGACCACTTCATCGACCGAGCGGTTGTGGCCGAGGTGCACGACCTCGGCGCCCATGCCCTGCAGGATGCGCCGCATGATGTTGATCGCGGCGTCGTGGCCGTCGAACAGCGACGCGGCGGTCACGAAGCGCACCTTGTTCGTGGGGCGGTATTCGGCGAGTGCCTTGAATTCTGCGGACAGGTCGGTCATTTTCTCGGTCTCCGGGCGTGGCTTCAAACCACCTTGATGTTCTTGAGCGCAGGGTCGCTCGGCGGGTAGCGCAGCTTCATTCCCAGCATCGCCTGTTTGACCACGCTGGCGATCATCAGGTTGCGGTGGGTTTTCGAGTCGGCGGGCACGATGGTCCAAGGCGCCCAGGGCGTGCCGGTCGCGTTCACCGCGTCGCTGTAGGCCTGCTGGTAGGCCGGCCACTGCTTGCGTGCTTCGAGGTCGCCGGTGGCGAACTTCCAGTTCTTGGTCGGGTCGTCAAGCCGCTCCTGCAAACGCACACGCTGCTCGTCCTTCGAGATGTGCAGCAGGAACTTGCAGAGAACGGTGCCGGTCTCGGTCAGCATCCGCTCGAAGTCGTTGATGTGGGCGTAGCGCTGTTTCGTCTGCTCGGGTGTGATCCAGCCGTTCACGTGCGGCACCAGCACGTCTTCGTAGTGGCTGCGGTTGAAGATCATCACTTCGCCGGCGCTCGGCACCTGGGCATGGATGCGCCACAGGTAGTCGTGCGCACGCTCGGGCTCGGTCGGCGCTTTCCAGCCCACGGTGTGCACGCCGAGCGCGCTCATCTGGCCGAACACGCCGCGGATCGTGCCGTCCTTGCCGCTGGTGTCGGTGCCTTGAAGCACCACCAGCAGTTTGAAGCGGCGGTCGGCGTAGAACAGGTTCTGCAGCGTGTCGAGTTCGAGCGCGAGCGCTTCGACGGCGGCCTTGTCGCGCGCCTTGTCGCCGCTGGAAAACGGCTTGGCGGCGGGGTCGAAACGGCTCAGGTCGAAGGGCTTCGTGCCGCCGAGCAAGGCGCCACTGAACTGGTGGTCCGACAGGTCAGGAGTGTTCTTCGCCAAGCCGCCTCCGCGAGGTGTTGTCTTCAATTGACGTATACGTCAACTCGGGAGTGTATGCCACCGGCGCGGTTCCCCGGGTGGCGCGAGCTTGCCGCAGCGTGGTGTGAAATTACACCGCCGCAACCTCTTGAAACATCGGTGCGAATCGGCCGGGGGCCGGCAAAATGCCGAGCATTGGGACGCTGCGGGCACCGCACCCGCACGGAGATGTCTATGTTTGCAGGCACGACACCGGTCAAGACCGCTGAAGGACAGGCTGAGCTGAACACCCGCGCGCGCCGCGTGAGCCAGCGGCACCGCACGGTGCTGTTTCTGGTCGACGGCCGCCGTGGCGAATCCGAGATCATCGCGCTCGCCGCCCAGGCTGGCGTGCCGAAAAACTGTTTCGACGAACTGGTCGAGCTCGGCCTGATCGTGCGTTCGCACCCCACGTTCTCATTGCTGATAGACGAACCCGCAGCGGAACCCGACGTGTTGCACATCGACCTGCCCATCGGCGGGCCCGACTCTTCGCTGATCCCGCTGCCGGCCTCGCGCACGCTGCAACCCGACTCAGTCTCGCTCGACCCGATTGCCGGCCAAGCCGGCGCGTCCGATTCCTGGATGCCCTCCGACCACGCCGCGCTGCAGCGCAGCGACCCGGCGTTTGCCGAAGCGCGCCTGATTCTGATGCGCGAAGTGCGCGCCCAGGCTCCGGTGACAGGGTCGCTGACCTTGCTGAAGCTGCGGCGCGCGCACAACCGTGCCGAGCTGGCGGGCTTGCTCGGCGAGGTCGAGGTTCGGCTGCGCAAGCCACACCGTTCGGTCACGGTCGACCACACGCTCGGACGTGTTCGGCAACTGCTCGGCGAGCACGCCGGCTCAGGACTCGCGCAGGCCTGACGGCACACAACGGCTTACACTCCGCCGAAATCGACCCCGGCGCCGCCAGCGAGCGCCGGCCTGTTCGTCAGCGCTGAGAGACCGTGCATGAGCCCGCCGGGCCGCCCCGAGGGCGAATTCCGGAGCGCGAAGTGCGAAAGCAACCCTATGAGCTTCCTCGCCATCGACATCGGCAACACCCGCCTCAAGTGGGCGCAGTACAGCTCACCCCAGCCGGGCGCGGTGTTGCTGGCGCACGGCGCCGTGTTTCTGGAGACGATCGACCATCTGGCCGACAACGAATGGCGCAAATTGCCCGCGCCCTCCAGCATGCTGGGCTGCGTGGTCGCCGGCGAGGGCGTGAAGCGCCGCGTCGAAGAGCAACTCGAACTCTGGGATGTCGAGCCGCGCTGGGTCGCGTCGGCCCGGCAGGCGTGCGGCGTGGTCAACAGCTACGACCACCCGACCCGCCTGGGCGTGGACCGCTGGGTCGCGCTGATCGGTGCACGCCACCGCATGCTGGCCCAGGGGCCGGCGCGGCCGGTGCTGGTGGTGATGGTGGGAACGGCAGTGACCGTCGATGCGCTCGACGCGAGCGGGCGCTTTCTCGGCGGCCTGATCCTGCCCGGCTTCGGCCTGATGCTGCGCGCACTCGAGATGGGCACGGCGGGGCTGAAAGCACCGACCGGCGAGGCGGTCGATTTCCCGACCAACACCAGCGACGCGCTGATGAGCGGTGGCTCCGATGCGATTGCCGGTGCGGTCGAGCGCATGCACCGCAAGCTGATGGCACGCACCGGCGAAGCACCGGCGCTGATCGTGACCGGCGGCGCCGCCGTCAAGCTGACGCCCATCACTGACCTGCGCTTCGAGACGGTCGACACCCTCATCTTCGAGGGCTTGCTGCAGCTGCAGTCGCACCGCCTCGCCTTGTAGAAACAACAGGAGCCCAGCGTGTCCGAACACAGCGCCGAAGTCTTGTGGGAGCGAGCGGCGGGCGAAGATTTTCTGTCCAACCGCTACAGCCGCCGACATCAAATGCGCTTCGACGGAGGCGCGGTGGTGGCGGGCTCGTCGTCACCGCATTCGGTGCCGCTGCCGATGTCGGACGCTTCTGCCGTGGATCCTGAAGAAGCCTTCGTCGCGTCGCTGTCGAGTTGCCACATGCTGTGGTTTCTGGCGATCGCAGCCAAGCGCAGGTTCCGTGTCGATCGGTACCACGATGCGGCGGTCGGCGTGATGGAAAAGAACGCGCAAGGCAAGGTCGCCGTGACGCGTGTGACCTTGCGGCCCGAGGTGACTTTCTCGGGCGACAAGCTGCCCACGCGCGCCGATATCGAACATCTGCACCACACCGCGCACGACGAGTGTTACATCGCCAACTCGGTCAAGACCGACGTGTTGTGCGAGCCCGTGTTTCGGGATTGACGCCTAAAGAATGTAGCGCGAAAGGTCTTCGTTCTTCGCCAGCTCGGCGAGCTTGTCGTTGACTTCTGCGGCGCCCACGCTCACCGTCTGCCCGCCGCGGTTGGGCGCATCGAAACTCACTTCGTCGAGCAGCCTTTCCATCACGGTCGACAAACGCCGCGCGCCGATGTTCTCGGTGCGCTCGTTCACGTCGAAGGCGATCTGCGCCACGCGCCGGATCGCATCGGGCTGCAATTCCAGCGTCACCCCTTCGGTCGCGAGCAGCAGCGTGTACTGTTTGACGAGGCTCGCATGCGTCTGCGTCAGGATGGCTTCGAAGTCGTCCACGCCCAGCGAGCCGAGTTCGACGCGGATCGGGAAACGCCCCTGCAACTCGGGAATCAGGTCGCTCGGTTTGCTCAGGTGAAACGCGCCCGACGCAATGAACAGCATGTGGTCGGTCTTGACGATGCCGTACTTGGTGTTCACGGTCGTGCCTTCGACCAGCGGCAGCAGGTCGCGCTGCACACCCTGGCGAGAGACTTCGGCGCCGCTGCCCTCGGAGCGCGAAGTGACCTTGTCGATCTCGTCGATGAAGACGATGCCGTTCTGCTCGGCGTTGGCCAGCGCCACCGCCTTCACTTCTTCGTCGTTGACGAGCTTGGCGGCTTCTTCGTCGATCAGCAGCTTCAGCGCTTCATCGATGCGAACCTTGCGCTGGCGCTTTTTCGCGCCGCCCATGTTCGCGAACATGCCCTTCAGCTGCTCGGCCATCTCTTCCATGCCGGGCGGGCTCATCACTTCGAGCGATGCCTTGGCGTCAGCCACTTCGAGCTCGATTTCCTTGTCGTTCAGCAGGCCCTCGCGCAGGCGCTTGCGCATCACCTGGCGGGCGGTGTTGTCGGGCAACGGCGTGGCGGCAGGGGCCAGCCCGAATTCGCTGCCCGAGCTGCGCGCCGGCGGCACCAGGATGTCGAGCACGCGGTCTTCGGCCGCGTCTTCGGCGCGGGCGCGGTGGCGGCGCATCGCGCTTTCACGCTCTTGCTTGACGGCCATGTCGACCAGGTCGCGAATGATCGAGTCCACGTCTTTCCCGACGTAGCCGACCTCGGTGAACTTGGTCGCCTCGACCTTGATGAAAGGCGCGTCGGCCAGCTTGGCCAGGCGCCGCGCGATCTCGGTCTTGCCCACGCCGGTCGGGCCGATCATCAGGATGTTCTTCGGCGTGATCTCGGCCCGCATCGGCTCGGCCACCTGCTGGCGCCGCCAGCGGTTGCGCAGCGCGATCGCCACGGCGCGCTTGGCGCCCGCCTGGCCGACGATGTGGCGGTCGAGTTCGGAGACGATCTCTTGCGGGGTCATGCTCGATTTCATGGTGCTCATCAGTCGAGC
>JANYFX010000238.1 GCA_025359585.1 Rhizobacter sp.
CTCGCCGCCACGCGCGCGCGCCGCATCGAGACCTTCGTGGCGATGCTGGCCCGGGGCGAGAAACTGCACCCGTGAGCGCCGTCGGCGCCACGGGCCTGTCGATTCAAGCCTTGCGGGCTTTCACGATCAGCGCATCGACCACCGCGAGCGCGCGCTCCGAGCTGCCGGCTTGCGACGGCGACGTGGTGAAGCGGCCGTGCACCGCGAGCATCGGCACGCTGTCGACCTTGTAGTCGGACATCAGCTTCTTCGCGCGGCTCACGTTGGTGGCGACCGAGAAGGAATTGAAGGCGTCGAGAAACTTCTTCTCGTCGCCGCCGTTCTTCGCCACCAGCGCGGCGATGTCGGCCGGCTTGTCCAGGCGCAGATGGTCGACGTGCACGGCAGTGAAGATCTTGCGCTGCATCGTGGCCACCAGCCCGAGCGATTCGAGCGCGAAGTAGGTGCGCTGGAAGTTCTCGGCGTTCATCAGAAAACTCACCGGCACCCGCTTGAGCACCACGTCGGCCGGCAGCTTCTTTGACCAGGCTTCGAGCGAAGGCTCGAACGCGCTGCAGTGCGGGCAGGCGTAGGAGAAGAACTCCAGCACTTCGACCTTGGGGCTGCCTTGCGGAACGACCGGTGGGTTCACCCGCGTGAACTCGGTGCCCTCGGCAGGCTCGGCGCCCTGGGCCGACGCCGCGCCGGCGATCGAGAGGGCAAAAGCACCGAAGCCGGTGCCGACGAGGCTAGCGGAAAAATCGCGACGGTTCACGTTCGTGGTCCTTGGGGTTGCAACCGCCTACAGAGTGGCGGCGTGGGTAAAAAGTTCAGCCCGCGTTCGGGTACGGCGGCACGTGGTGGCCGCGTGCGAGTGCGCTCGCGGCCTGCAGCAGCAGCGGCATGTCGAGTTCATCGGCGTTGCGGGGGACCACGTCGTAGTGGCACAGCGTGCCGAGCAATACGCCCTCGGCGTCCATCACCGGCACGCCGCAGTAGGCGCGCACGGCACTGCGGGCCACGTGTTCGGCCAGGCGCGGGTCGTGCAAGGCGTCGACCGTGGTGAAGCTGCCTTTGTGGTCGCGCACGAAGCAGCAATAGGTGGCGGTTTCGGGTACGGCGTCGATGCGCGTGACTTCGGGGTTCTCGCGGTCGACGTGGATCGCCGCGTTGGCCATGCCGCCGCTGAAGCGGAACAGGCCGATGAAGCGGTAGCTCGTGAGGCCGGCCAGGTAGGCGAGCGCCGCACGCGCCCCGCTGCGCTGCAGCGTGCGTTCGAAGGCGGTGAACGCTTCGTCGGTCGGCAGGGCCGGCGCTGACACGGGGGCGGTGGAGCTTGTCATGGCCGACATTCTCCAACAAAGGCGTGTGCTGCCAAAAAACGCAGGATCTGTCCGACGTGGCCACGCGCCACAAGCTGTCACAACGCCTGCGCCAGCTGTGACAACATCCGCGCCAAGCATGGAACCCGACCCCATCGACCCTTCTCCCCGCGTGCCTGCGTGGGCCGCTGCCAGCGCATGGCTGCGTGCCCTGCCGGCGCGCTTGTGGGCCGCGCGTGCGGGGCGCGCCGCGAAGGTGTCGGCGCTTGCGGGTGGCACCGGGTTCGTGGCCGTGGCCGTGTACCTGTGCGTGCTGGTCTTCACCACGCCGGGCGTCGAAGCGCTTCAGCAAGCGCAGGCACTGCGGCCGAGCGTGATCGTGTCGAGCGACGGCGAGGTGATCGGCCGCTTTTCCACCGCGTACCAGGCGCCGGTGGCGCTGAAAGACGTGTCACCCGAGCTCGTGAAAGCGCTGATCGCCACCGAAGACCACCGCTTCTACGAACACAGCGGCCTCGACTTCAAACGCACGCTCGCCTCGGCCTGGAACACGCTGCACGGCGACATGCAGGGCGGCTCCACGCTCACGCAGCAGCTCGCGCGCAACCTCTTTCCGCAAGAGATCGGCAACGAGCGCAACCTGAACCGCAAGCTGCGTGAAGCGATCACCGCGCTGCGCCTGGAGCGCAACAGCAGCAAGGACCAGATTCTCGAAAGTTATCTCAACAGCGCCCCGTTCTTGTACAACGTGCGCGGCATCGAGATGGCTTCGCGCACTTACTTCGGCAAGCCCGCAAGCCAGCTCGACACGGCCGAAGGCGCCACCCTGGTCGGCATGCTGAAGGGCACGCAGCGCTACAACCCGGTGCGCAACCCCGAGCGCGCGCTGGAGCGGCGCAACGTGGTGCTGGCGCAAATGGTCAAGCGCGGTTCGCTGGACGCGGCGCGCTTCGAGCGCCTGAAAAAGCAGCCGCTCGTGCTCGACTTCCGGCGGCCCGAAGACGGCGGCATCGGCCAGGCGCGCCACTTCGTCGAGCGGATTCGCGAGCAGCTCGTCGAGTGGGCCGACGCCCACGATGCGGACCTCGACCGCGACGGTCTCGTGATCCACACCACGCTCGACAGCAAGCTGCAGCGCCTGGCGCAAGACGCTGTCGTGCAGCAGGTGGCGCTGTTGCAGCGTGTGGCCGCCACCGAGTGGAGCGAACCTCGGTTGCGGTGGGCCGGTGCCAAGACGCCCGAGCCGAAACAGCCGTTCGCGCACTTCTGGAAGGAGCACGCGCAAATGCTGGCCGAGATGGCGCGCGACACCCCCGCCTACCGCGACGTGCGCAAGGCCGGCGAGAGCGAGGACCAGGCGCTCGCGAAAGTCATGGCCGACACCGAACTGATGCAGCGGCTGCGTGACGACAAGACGCGCCTGTCGGCCGGCTTCATCGCGATCGACCCGGCCAGTGGCGCCGTCAAGGCCTGGGTCGGCAGCCCCGACTTCGCGCGCGAGCAGTTCGACCACGTGGCGCAGGCCAAACGCCAGCCCGGCTCGACCTTCAAGCCCTTCGTCTACGGCGCCGCGTTACAACGTGGTTTTTCCACCGAGCGCAGTTACCTGGACGCGGCCGTCGAGATCCCGCTGGCCGACGGCACGGTCTGGAAACCGAGCGACGGCGGCGGCCCGAGCGGTGAGCGCCTGACGCTGCGCCAGGGCCTGGTGCAGTCGAAGAACACCATCACCGCACAGCTGATGCAGGACGTGGGGGCCGAGGCGGTCGTCAACTTCGCGCAGGCGGCCGGTGTGCGTGAATCGAAGCTCGACCCGGTGCCCTCGCTCGCGCTCGGCACCAGCCCGGTCACGCTGCTGGAAATGGCCAACGCCTATGCCACGCTGGCGACGATGGGCGAGCGCCATGAGCCGCTGCTCGTGACCAGCATCGACGACCGCCACGGCAAACAACTGGCGGCATTCGACAGCGCCCCCGAGCGCAAGCCCGAGCAGGTGCTCGACAAGGCCATCGTCGCCAGGCTGGTCGACGTGATGCGCGGCGTGGTGCAGACCGGCACCGGCGCGGCGATGCGCAGCGAGTGGGGCTTGCGCGGTGACGCCGCCGGCAAGACCGGCACCACGCAGAACAACACCGACGGCTGGTTCATGCTGATGCAGCCCGGCCTCGTGGCCGGCGCCTGGGTCGGCTTCAACGATCCGCGCGTGACCATTCGCAGCAACCATTGGGGGCAGGGCGGGCACAGCGCGCTGCGCATCGTCGGCGACTTCTGGCGTCAGGGGCAGAAGGCGAAGCTGATCGACACCAAGGCCGAGTTTCCGCAGGTCGCACCCGAGGCGCCCGAGGTGCTCGAAGTGGAGCCCGCCGCCTCACCCGATGCGCCGCCGCCGGCCGACGCACCCCTCGGCGCGGCGCTGGCGCGTTTGCTCGGCCTCACCGCACCTGCGGCGCGCAGCCCGGCGACGGCGGCCGAGATCGAGGCTGCCCGGCAATTGCAGGATCTGGCACGCGGGCGATGATCGGCGCTGCCGATCCGCTTGTGCGTTAGGGAACCCGCTCAGGGTGCCAGGAACAGCGCCGGATCGACCATTGCGCGGTTCAGGCTCACGCCCCAGTGCAGGTGCGGCCCGGTCGCGCGGCCGGTGGCGCCGACCGCGCCGATGGGTGTGCCGGCGGTGACCTCGTCGCCCACCTTCACGCCGATGGCAGAGAGGTGGCAGTACATCGTCAGCCAACCCGCGCCGTGGTCGAGCCACACCGTGTTGCCGTTGAAGAAGTAGTCGCCGGTGTCGATCACGCGGCCGGGCGCGGGCGCGAGCACCGGCGTGCCTTGCGGGGCGGCGATGTCCATGCCGCTGTGCGGATTGCGCGACTGGCCGTTGAACACACGCCGCAGGCCGAACGAACTGGAGCGCGGGCCGGGCACGGGCTGGCGCAACCGCAGGCTCGCGGGGGGTGTCTCGCTGAAGGTTGCGATCACCTGCGCGGTGTGGGCGCGTTCACGCTCGAAGCGCGCGAGGTCGTCTTTCGCCAGATCGACCTGGCCCGGTGCGACCTTCAGGCGTTGCTCGGCGTAGTGCCAGGGTTTGACGACGAAGGAAACGCTGACCTCGGGCCGGCCGGCGCGTTGCACCAACAGGTTCGCGTTGCCGGGCGCGGCTGCGAGCGCGATGCCGAGCACGGCGCTCCATTGTCTGCCGTCTTTGACGACGAGCGCCGGCACGCCATTGAAACTGGCGCGCGGCGCTTCGGCCGATGGACCGAGCGCGATACGCGCGATGCCGCCCGGGGCGAGCCGCTGTTGCGGAAGGTCGATGGCACATGCCGGCAGTGCGGTCAGGCAGACCATCGCGCGCACGAGCAGAAGAAGGTGTTTGCGGAGCAGTGTCGATGTCATGGAACCGCATGATGCCGCAAGGCGCTGCGGCTCGGCCGCTCAGGCCGTCACATGCCCCAGCGCAACGCCGGCGTGTGCAGCGGCGTGTCCCAGAGCGCAAGCATCGCCTTGTCCACGGCGGTGACCGTGACGGAGCAGCCCGCCATTTCGAGCGAGGTCACATACGAGCCCGTCAGGTGGCGCACGACCTTCACGCCGGCCTCGGCCAGCACCTTGTGTGTCGCGTTGACCATCACGTACAACTCCAGCAGCGGCGTGCCGCCGAAGCCGTTGACGAGCAGGATCACTTCCTGCCCGCGCGGCAGCGACAGGTCTTTCAATATCGCCCCGGTGAGCTCGACCGCGATCTCGTCGGCGGTGCCGAGCTTCACGCGCTTGCGCCCCGGCTCGCCGTGGATGCCGACGCCCATCTCCATCTCGTCGGCGCCGATCTGGAAGGTCGGCTTGCCGGCCGCCGGCACGGTGCAGGAGGTGAGCGCGACACCCATCGACGCGGTCGCCTTGTTGACCGCATCACCGAGCGCCTTCAGCGCCGCCAGGTTGTCGCCACGCTCGGCCGCCGCGCCGACGATGCGCTCGACGACGAGCGTGCCGGCCACGCCGCGGCGCCCGGTCGTGTAGGTCGAGTTCTCGACGGCCACGTCGTCGTTGACGATCACGGTGGCGTTGTCGCGGTCGAGCATCTCGGCCGCCATCTGGATGTTCATCATGGCGCCGGAATTGTTCTTCACGATGAAGAGCACCCCGGCGCCGGTGTCGACCGCGGTGGCCGCGGCCAGCATCTGATCGGGTGTGGGCGAG
>JANYFX010000272.1 GCA_025359585.1 Rhizobacter sp.
CTGCGAGCGCCAGGTTCAGCTTGGTGGCGAAGTTCCACCAGCCGAGGTAAGCCCCTTCGGCGTGACCCGAATGGCCTGCTTTCTGTATCACGCCGGTGAGCAAGGCGCTCGGCAGGGTCAGGTCGGCGCCGAGCGCCACACCGCTCAACACGCAGACGGCGGTGAAGGCGGCAATGTCGTTCGCGCCGAGGCCGGCGGCCCAGATGAAAACAAGGGTTGCCAGCAGCATGGCGGCGAGCCAGGTGCGTGCCAGGCCGAAGCGTGTCACGGCGCGCACCCACAGCGGAATCGACAAGGCGCCGGCCGCGAAATAGCTGGCCAGAAACAGCGGCTCGAACTGCGGCGTCTGCAAGCGGTCGCGTATGAAGAACAGCACCAGCGTGGCCGGCACCGCACTGGCGATGCCGTTGACGAGGTAGATCGCGAGCAGCTTGCGGAACGCCGGATTGGCGAATGGTTTCGGCTTTGTGGGCAGCGATGCTGCCGACGCGGCCCGTGCCGGCTGTGGCGCTTCGCGAAGCAGCAGCAAGCCGATCAGCAACAAGACCGCGAACACCAGCGTGGTCACACCCAGACCCGCCAGCGAAGGCAACACGCTGGCCACCAACACACCCGCCAAAGCCAGCCCTTCGCGCCACGCGACGATGCGCGCGCGTTGAGGCTCGTTGCCACCGAGGCGCGCGCCCCAGGCCTGGTGGATGACCGTGACCACGCTGTAACCGAGATAGGTCACGGCGAGCAACGCGGCACACCAGACGAGCAGTGCCGCAGTGCCTTGCACCGGTGGAAAGAACAAGGCTGTGAACCCGAGCGCCAACACCCCACCGGCGGCAGCGGCAACGCGCCACGCCTGGGCCGGCGAGCGTGCGAACAACCGGTCGACCCAGCGGCCGATCAGCGGGTCGGCCACCGCATCGAGCAGCCGCGCAGCGAGCAGCACGAAGCCGAGCAAGGCCAGCGGCACACCGAGTGCGCCCGCGTAGTGGTTGGGCAGCACCACGTACAGCGGCAGCGCGACGAAAGCGAGCGGCAGCCCGAGCGCGCCGTAGCGGCTGCCACCGCGCCAGCTGCCGGCGAGCGTTGGCGCAGACGCCGCCAGTGCGACGACGTTCGTCGGTGCTGCCGTGCTCGTCATGCACCCGCCCGCTGGCCACCGAGCAGCGCCTGGCGGAGTTTGGGCTCCGAGGTCTGTGGCGACAGCCAGATGCTGAAGAAGCGGCGCGCGAACTCGGGCTCGCGCACCTCGCCACGCAAACTGCCGTTGAAGTAGAAACGCGCGGCCTCGCCGGGACGGTGCAGGCCGGTGAGGCGGTCACCGTCCTTCACGTTCGGGAAGAGCTGCGTCATCGACGCGAGCCAGCGTGTTGCATCGGCTTCGGGCACTGCCCCGAAGCGCTGCATCTCGGCGAGGCTGCGCTCGGCGATCAGCTTGCCTTGCAGCGTGCGCGCGTACTGCAGTTCGAGGGCGAGCGGTTCACGCTCGAACTGCGCCGCGCTGAAACGCTCGCCGGCCCATAAGCGCGCGTCGTAGACCGACAGGCCGAAGTACGTGAGGCGGCCTGCGCCGTGCAAGCGCGAGCCGGCCAGCTCGGCCGCCACTTCGACTGGCATCGCAGTCGCTTGCGCCCACAGCGATCCGGGCACGGCCCCGATCGCAATGAGCGCACTGCGGCGCGACAACCCGTGCTTCGACATGCCGCAGCAACCGCTCAATCGCGCCGCAGCGTGAACTGCATGACGCTGGTGTTGCCGGTCGCGAAAGCGGCTTCGCAGTAACCGAGATAGAACTCCCAGATGCGCATGAAGCGGGTGTCGAAACCGAGCCGCCGCACCGGTCCTTCCTCGGCCAGAAAGCGGTCGCGCCAGCGCCGCAGCGTTTCGGCGTAGTCCAGGCCGAAGTCGAGTTCGTTGACGACCTTCAGGCCCGCCTGCGCCGCTGCCGCGCGGAACGCACTCGGGCTCGGCAACAGGCCGCCGGGGAAGATGTACTGCTGGATGAAGTCGGTGGACTTCACATAACGCTCGAACAGGTCGTCGCGGATCGTGATGCTCTGGATGCAGGCCTTGCCGCCCGGCTTGAGCTGCGCCTTCAGGGTGCGAAGAAGCTCGGCCAGTATTCGCGCCCGACCGCTTCGAACATCTCGATC
>JANYFX010000274.1 GCA_025359585.1 Rhizobacter sp.
GGCGGTCGGCGGCGGGCCGCATCCACTCGGACATTTCCGACGCTTTCGTGGCGGCCGAGGTCGAACAACTGCAGGCTTATGCGGCGGCAGGCGGGCGGCTGATCGCGCTCGTCGACCCGTTCGTCGACAGCGGCCTGGCGCCGCTCTTCGCCGACTTCGGCCTGAAGCTCGAACCGCGCCTCGTGCTCGACGACAAGAGCCACTACTGGACCGACCCGGCCACGCCCGCGGTCTCGACCTACCCGCGCCACAAGATCACCCGCAACCTGCCGCTGACCTTCTTCCCCGGCGCAGCGTCGCTGGCGCCACTGCCCGGCAAGCGCAGCGGCGAAGTGCGCCTGACGCCGCTGGTGCAGACCGGTGACGCGGCGCGCAGCGAGCCGATCCCGCCCGCCACCGGCAAGCCCGACGTCGGCCTGCAGACGCTGGCCGTGCTGGCGAGCAAGAAGCTCGACGCGGCCGACAAACGGGCCGAGCTGGTGCTGGTGGGCGATGTCGACTTCGCGACCAATTCCTTCTTCCACGTGCTCGGCAACGGCGCGCTGTTCCTGAACGCGGTGAGTTACCTCGCCGACCAGCAGCGGCTGATCGACATCACGCCGCGCCAGTACGAGCTGCCACGCGTGCAGCTGACGAACGGACAGATGCGCGCGACCTTCATCCTCAGCACCGTGTTAATGCCGCTGACCGCGCTGGCGCTCTCGGTGTTCGTCTGGTGGCGGCGGCGGCGGTGACAACGCGCGGCCCGCGTTCGACGACCGCACTGTGGCTCGCCGTGCTGGTGCTCGCGCTGGCCGCAGTGGTGTGGCAGGCCGTGCGCCCTGCCGGCCCGGCGGCGATCGACGAAGACAACGTGGCTGCAGCGCCACTGATCGCAGCACCCGAGGCGAGCTGGTCCGCCGTCGAGCTGCTCGGCCCCGAGGGCTTGCAGCGCTTCGAGCGTGACAGCGCGAACCGCTGGCTGAAACATGCCGACGTGGCGGGCGAGTCAGCCGACCACCAGCACCGAGCCGACGCGGCGTCGGCCGAGCGCATCGGCGCGGTCTTCGCCACCTTTTCGCGCACCGGCATCGAACGCAGCCTGGCGGTCGACCCAGGCGCGCTTGCGGCCTACGGGCTGGAGCGGCCGCTGCTGATCGTGTTGATCCGCGGCGCCGAAGGGCGGCCGGTGCTCACGCTCGAAGTCGGCAACGTTGCACCCGACGGCCTGAGCCGCTACGCGCGCCTGCCGCGCGACGGCAGCGTGATGACGATTCCGGGCTACCAGATCGACGGGCTGCTCGCGCTCGTGAAGGCCACGCCCGCAGCGTCTGCACCGGCACGATGAAGCTCAAGGTTGCCCTGGTGGTGCTGCTCTGCCTCGGCGCGTGGGTGGCTCAGGCGCACCGTGGCAACGAGAGCCAGATGACGCTCGACCTGCAAGCCGCGCGAGTGCAAGGCCGCTGGTCGATCGCGCTGCACGATTTGCCGTCATTGCTGCCAGCCGGGTCGGTGGCCATCGACGATAAGGCCGTCGCGGCCCTGATCGCAGCGAAGCCCGAACTCGGCGCGCAGTTACTGCAGCGCGTGCGCCTTGCAGCCGATGGCGCGGTGTGCCCCGTGCTGTTACTTCGGCATGAGATCGTGCAGCGCGCTGGCGGCAACGCGTGGGTCATGCACTTCGAAGCACGCTGCGTGAAAACGCCAGCGCGCGTGACGGTCGACTTGCGGCCGCTGTTCGAGCTGGCACCCAAACACGTGATGCTGATGAAGCTCGAAGCCGGCGCCTGGGTGCGCGCCGCGCTGTTCTCGGCCGACAGCGCGCAGCAGGTGTTCGTGCCGGGTTAGTGCTGGCCCTAGACGGTGCGCCCGCCGTCGACCGGGAATTCCACGCCGGTGATGAACTCGGCGTCGTCGCTGGCGAGGAACACCGCCGCCTTCGCGATGTCGAGCGGCGTCGAGAGCCGGCCCATCGGAATGGTCGCGATGAACTTCTTGCGGTTCTCGGGCGTGTCGGGCATGCCCATGAAGGATTCGAGCAGGCCGGTCGCACCCATCACCGGGCAGATCGCGTTGACGCGGATGTTGTCGGCACCGAGCTCGACCGCGAGCGACTTGCTCATCAGGTTGACCGCGCCCTTCGAGCTGTTGTACCAGGTGAGGCCCGGGCGCGGGCGGATGCCGGCCGTGGAGCCGACGTTCAGGATCACGCCGCGCCGCGCCTTGCGCATCAGCGGCACCACGGCGTGGACCATGAAGAAGATCGACTTCACGTTGATGTCGTAGACGCGATCGAAGGTGGCTTCGTCCACGTCGAGCAGCGGCTGGTTCTTGTGCGTCCAGCCGGCGTTGTTGACGACGATGTCGAGTTTGCCGAAGCGCTCGACGGTGGTCTTGACCAGCACTTCGATGTCTGCGCGCTTCGTCACGTCGCAGGTCACGGCGATCGCGTTGGCGCCGAGCGAAGCGGCGATCTCTTTCGCGCCTGCGCCGTTGATGTCGGCCACCGCCACCTTCGCGCCTTCGGCGATGTACTGGCGTGCGATCTCGGCACCGAAGCCGCTGGCGGCGCCGGTGACGATGGCGACCTGGTCTTTGAGTCTCATGGTGTGCTCCTCGGGGATGTGTTCGGGTTCAGTGTGCCAGTGTGTCGGCTGCTTCGGCGAGCTGCAACTCGCCGCGTTCGAGCACCAGCGTCTCGGTTGGAATGTCCTTGAGCAAACTGCGGTTCGATTCGGTAATCACGACACACAGCTCGGGCCGGGCCTGGTGCAACCGTTGCAGCGACGCAGAGTACTGCTGCGCGAGCACCGGTGCCAGGCCCTGGAACGGTTCATCGAGCAAGACCAGCCGCTCGCCGGCCATCACCGCGCGGCCGAGCGCGGCCATCTTGCCTTGCCCGCCCGAGAGCGCGGCGCCCGAGCGCGGCAACATCGGTTCGAGCTCGGGCACGATGCCGAGCGTTTCGTCCAGGCGCGCATCGACCGCGCGTTTGTTCATGCCGATCACTTCGCACGGAAAGCGCAGGTTCTCTTCGACGCTGAAGCTCGGGAACATCACGCGGTCTTCGGGCGCATAGCCGATGCCCAGCCGCGCGCGGTCGCGGGCCGGCACGGCGCCGAGGTCCTGACCGTCGAGCAGCACACGGCCTTCGTGCTGCGGCAGAAAGCCCATGATCAGCCGCAGCAATGTCGTCTTGCCCGCGCCGTTGCGGCCGACGACGGCAACGATGCTGCCGCGCCGCAGCTGCGTGCTGATGCCGCGCAGCACCTGGATGCCGGCGATGGTGGTGGAGATGTTTTCGAGATTCAACATCTCATTCGCCGATGACGTTCTTGATGACCACGGGGTCGCGCAAGACTTCTTCCGGCGCACCATCGGCCGCTATTCTGCCGGCGATCCACGCGCACAGCCGGGTCGCGTAACGGCGCACGATGTCGATGTCGTGTTCGACGAAAATGCTCGTGACCTTGCGTTCGTCGAGCGCGCGCATCAGCACCGCCATCAGCTGGTGTTTTTCGTCGCTCGAGACACCGCTGGTCGGCTCGTCCATGATCATCAGCTTGGGGCGCAGCACGAGCGCCATCGCCACGTCGAGCAGCTTGCGCTGGCCTTCGGGCAAGGCCCCGGCGAGGTCGTTCGCGCGCGGTGCGAGTTGCAGCAGTTCGAGCGTGGCGTCGACTTCCTCGGCGTCGACCGCTTCCGCGAGCGGCAGCCAGAAACCGTGGCGCTGTTTCACCGACGAGGCGGCCAGCATCAGGCACTCGCGCACCGTGTGTTCGGTGAACACCTGCGGCAGCTGGAACGAGCGGCCCACGCCACGCCGCGTGATCGAGCGCGGGCTGTGGCCGGTGACCTCATGGCCGTCGAAAAAGACATGGCCGCCGCTGGGTTTGAGGTAGCCGGTGCAGATGTTGATGAAGGTGGTCTTGCCGGCGCCGTTCTGGCCGACAACGGCGAGGCGCTCGCCTTGCGCCAGGTCGAAGTCGATCGCTTCGGCCGCCACCACGCCGCCGAACGACAGCGACAGGCCGCGCGTGGAAAGCAGCGCCGTCATGCGCGCTCTCCGGTGCCGGTGCGCTTCAGATGGCGCTCGAACAAGCCGAACAAACCACGCGGCGCGACGAAAACCATCACGATCAAAACGAGCCCGAGCACCATCTGCCACGCGCCGGTCAACAGCGCGGCGGCGTAGAGCTTCATGAATTCGAAGACGAAGGCGCCGATGAAGGCGCCGACCGCGTGGCCAGAACCACCGAGGATCGCGATGAACACGATCTCGCCGGAGCGCACCCAGTAGCCCATCTCCGGGGTGACCAGGCCCTGCGTCAAGGCGAACAGGCTTCCGCCCAGCCCGCACAGCGCGGCCGACAAGACGTAGCCACCCCAGAACACGCGCTTGGCCGACAGGCCCAGGTACTCGAGCCGCGTCTCGTTGGTCTTGATCGCGGCCAGCGCCTGGCCGTTGACGCTGCCGAAATAACGCTGCACCAGCGCGCCCGCCAACACCGCGAGCACGAGCGCGAGCAGCAATAGCGCGGTCTCGAAACCTTCACGCTCCAGGTGCACGAAGCCGAAGCTCGGCCGGTCGAAACGCAGCCCGTCGGTGCCGCCGGTGAAAGCGCCGAACTTGCCGAGCACCGAGAACAGCACCATCGAGAACGCCAGGTTCAGCATGCCGAAGAAGATGCCGCGGTAACGCACCATGAACACGCCGATCAGCGCGCCGGCGAGCGCGGCTGCCGCGGTGCCGAGCGCGATCAGCAACAACGCATCGAGGTGGTGCGCGCGCCCGATGAAGGCCACGCCGTAACCCGCGAGGCAGGCGAACATCGCATGGCCGAACGAGACCTGGCCGGCACGGATCAACACGATCACGCCGGTGACGGCCAGGCCATTGGCCAGCGCCAGCAGCACCGGTGTCTTGAGCCACGGCAGGCCGAGGCTGAAGGCGAGCACGGCCGCGACCAACACGGCGACGAGCAGTTGCAGGCGGGGCGAACCGGGAAGGAAGCTCATGTCAGATGCGCCGCGCCGCGGGGGTAGAGAACAGGCCCTCGGGCCGCAGCAGCAGCACGCCGACCATGATCAGATACGGCATCAAGACCTCGACTTCGGGCATCAGGTAGATCGCGAACGAACGCGCCATGCCGATCATCAAGGCCGCGAGTGCCGCGCCGCCGATCTGCCCCAGGCCGGCCGTGGCGACCACTGCGAACGACAGCACCATCATGTCGGCGCCAATGCCGGGCGTGAACGAGGTGGTGGGCGAAGCCAGGGCACCGCCGAGCGCACCGAGCGCGCCGCCCATCGCGATCGTCAGCCAGGTGACGCGGTTGGTGTTCACGCCCATCGCGGTGGCGATTTCGCGGTGGTGCGTGACGGCCGTGACCTGGCGGCCGAGCGCGGTGCTGCGCAAGAACCAGCGCAGGCCGACGAAGGCGAATACCGCAACCGCTGGCAGCACCAGCAGCTGGTAGCGTGTGTAGGTGACACCGGCCACGCTGAGCGTGCCGAGCTGGTTCACCACGTCGGAGACGAACACCGGCTGCGAACCCCAGATCAAACGCTGCAGGTCTTCGAGCACCATGAAGGCGGCGAAGGTGACGAGCAGTTGCAACACCGGGTCCTTGTCGAGGATGCGACGCAGCAGCGCGAATTCGAGAATGCTGCCGAGCAGGCCACCGATCACGAGCGCCGCGACGAAGAGCGCCGGCAGCGCCATCCAGCCGGGCAAGGCGAACTTCGTGATCGCAAGACCCAGCGTCGCGGCGAAGTAACCGCCCCAGGCGTACAGGCTGCCGTGCGCGATGTTGAGAATGCGCATAACGCCGAAAATGAGCGTCAGACCCGATGCGACGAGGAACAGCAGCGCCGCGTAGGACACGCCGTCCATCAGGGCGAGAATGATCAGGCTGGCGTCCATGGCTTCGGGCTGCGCCGGGCAGGCGTCTGAATTCGTCGGGGCACGCGCAGTCGGCCGAAGCCGTGGGCCGCGGCCCGCAGCCTGCCTTCGACAAGGCTGCGGCTCACCACCGTGTCGTCACTTGAAGTCGTAGCTCTTCAGGCGGTCGCTGTTGAGAATGGCCGGGTTGATGGTTTTCACCCAAGCCGGCGACAGTTGCCCGACCGGTGTGGTGACCAGATCGGCCGGCACCAGCATCATCTTGTCCATCACCGCGAACGGGTACTGCGGCACACGCTTGGTCAGGCCCAGCAACTGGTCTTCCAGGCCCTGGCCGTCTTCGCGCATCTTGATCGGCCGGCCGTAGGCCGTGAAGGTCATCGCGCGCATCGCTTCGGCCACCTGCTCGGGCGAAGGCCACTTGCCGGCGTTGGCCTTGATCGCAGCTTCATAGCCGGTCTTCAGGCCGACCAGCGCCTGGGCCATGTGGTAGGTCGGGTAGATCGGGTACGCGCCGGTCTTGGCCTTGAACTTCGCGATGAAGTCCTTGTGCTTCGGGTCGTCGCGAGTCTCCGGGTGAGCCCAGTAGTGCTCGCCGCGGGCGCCGGCGATGATGCCGTCAGGCACGGCCGCGCCGAGCCGTTCGAGCGAGCTTTCGAGCAGTGGCATCACGAACAGCGCGCCCTGCGTGAACATGCCGCGCTGGCCGGCCTGGCGCACGAAGGTGTCGAGGTCACCGCCCCACGAGGTCGAGAGCACCACGTCGGGCTTGAGCGCCTGCAGGCGACTGATCTCGGTCGAGAAATCGGCCGCGCCGAGCTTGGGGAACATCTCGGCCACGACCTTCACGTCGGGCTTGAAGACCTTCAGCGTGTTGATGAAGATTTCCCACGAATCGCGGCCCCAGGCGTAGTCTTGATTGACCACCGCGATGGTCGAGAAATTGGGTCTGGTCTTGAGCAGGTACAGGACCGTGGCCACCATCTCGGTGGTGGCGTTGGCCTGGGTGCGCACCACGTACTTGTAGCGCTTGGCTTCGAGCACTTTTTCGGTGCCGCAGTCCCACATCACGTTGAGCACTTTCAGGTCTTCGGCGACCGGCGCGACGATGTTGCAGTTGCCGCTGGAGATCGCCGAGAGCATGGTGCGCACACCCTGCTCCTGCACCAGGCGGCGGTATTCCGAGAGCAGCTTGTCGCCGCCGATGCCTTCGTCGATGTAGGTGGCGGCGATCTTCACGCCGCCGATGCCACCGGCCGCGTTCATCTCGTCGATCAGCAATTCGGCCGCGGCCTTGGCCGGCACGCCGAACACCGAGGCGGCGCCCGAGGTGAAGGTGCTGATGCCGATCTTCAGCTCGGCGGGTTTGTCTTGTGCACAGGCCAGGCCGGTGCTCAGCGCGAGCGCGCTCGCCACTCGCAACAATGGGGTGAATCGCATGCTGTCTCCTCGGGTGTGATGCGCGTGGGCCTGCCGTGGGCGACCCGCTTTTGCGAAGTATGCGCAGCGTGGGTGCAGGCCGGCTATTCGGGTTTGCGTAAGCGGCCCTTCACGGGCGCTTAAGGAAGAAGGCCGCGGCGACACATTTCTGCGTGCCCCGGTTTGTCGCTGCCGCCTCCCCTGTTTGCAGGACGCAGGGCAGCTCTTGCCGACCTACATTGTTTTGGAGGGGCGTGCTCTTGCACGCTCACCGACGGAGGCGCTCCATGGCGATCAGGCACACGCTTTCCTTTCCGCAAGTCGAACGGCGCAGGCCGATCGCCGCGCAGTCGGGGCCACGCAGGCGGCAGACCGATGGCGTGGCGCTGCGCTTCGACGCGGCGATGCGGCTCGCAACAAAGGAGCAATGGGCACCGGCCTTCGCGGCGCTGGCCGAGCTGGCCAACGCGGGGCACCCCGCCTCTGCGCGCATGGCCTTGATGCTCGCCCGCCGCGGTGCGGCCCTGTTCGGCGGCAGGTTCGCGGCCAGCGCGCAGGAAATGCAGCACTGGCAGCTCATCGGGGGCTGATGGGCGCGCCGCTGGGCGGACGCTTTCTAACCGAACCGCCCCTGCAAGAACCAGGTTTGCGCGGGTGGCGCCAGCGGCAGGCGCGCGCGGTAGACCCACACGAGCGCACCGTCGGCCAACTGCGCGATGTAGTAGTCACGCTCTGCGAGCGCAGCGTCCCACCAGCCCGACTCGATGCGCTCGGGGCCGCTCAGCAACTGCAGCGGCTGGCCGTCGAGCAACGGGCCCGAGGCGCGCTCGCGCAGCGGCTCGGGTTGTTGCAGCAGCCAGACCGGGCGCACCGGCGTGGCGGGGTTTTGAGGGGCGACCGATCCGGCGAAGGCACGCACGCTCAGACCTTGCGACGCCTCCTGCACATGGACCACCGTGGCACGCTCGGGCCGATGGTCGGCCACCGCAGCGATGCGTTGCACCTGGCCCGGGCCGAGCCGTGCCTGCAGGCGTTCGATCAAACGCGTGAGGCCTTCGCTTTCGCTGCGCGTGGTGGGAAAGAGTTCGCTGTTCGGCGGCGGGCGGCGCGCGATGTCATCGGCTTGCAGGCGCAGCTCGATCGTCGGCGCGGACAGCTCCACTTGCGCGAGCCGTTCGCGCAGCAAGACCAGCAGGTGGGCCGCGTCACGCGACGGTTCGGCCAGGGCCACGTCGAGCGTGGTGGCCGCCGGAGTTTTTGCATCGCGGCGCCAGCGCGGCTCGTGCTGCATCACGAGCGTGAAGCGGCGCACGAAGGAATGCTGCGCCGAGAGCCAGAGCACCAGCCGCGCGAGCAATACGCCAGCGCCGTACAGCACCTGCTCGGTGGTGTCGGCACGGGCAAAAAGTTCGAGCCGGCTCTCGAACGAAGGCGGCAAGGTGATCGGCTCCAGCGGGTCGGGGCAGTCGCCGTAAGCGCGGTCGAGTTCGCTCAGTACCGCGGGCCCGAAACGCCGCGCCAGCCCGCCGCGCGGCAGGCGGCGCAGCTCGGCGAGCGTGCGCAAGCCCATGCCTTCGAGCGCATCCCAGTGTGCGCGGCCGGGGCCGATCAGCCACACCGGCAAGGGGTCGAGCGCAGCGTGCATCGTGGCCCGGTCGGCGCAATAGATCTGGCGGTGCGAACGCGCCAGCACGGTGGCGCCGAGCGCGGTGGGCGCGATGCCGGTGTGCACTGCGTGGCCGAGTGGCGCGAGCGCTGCGTGCAGTTGCTGCACCAAGCGCTTGAGCCCGCCGAAATAGCGCCGGCTGCCCTGCACGTCGAGCAACACGGTGTGCGGCGGTGGCGCGCCCACAGCGCCGCTCGCCTCGGCGATCACGACGATCGGCGTGAACGCGAGCGCGGCGTGCGCAACAGCCACGAGCGCATGGTCGTCACGCGCCGCGCTGGCCTGGCCAAGCGTGAGCTGCGACGCCAGCGCGAGCGCGGTGGCGCGCTTCAGCCCGGGCTTCACGCCCAGCGCGCGGGCCGCAGCGTTGGCGCTGAGGATCGTGTGGCCATCGGTCAGCGCCAGCGGCTGCGAGCCCGACTCTTGCGGCAAGGTGGCCACGAAGGATTCGAGCGACAACAGCGGCAGGTGCAGGGCGATCCAGAGCACGTGGCAGGTTCATTCGAGAAAGCATCACGTCGCAGGCAAGCCCGTGGCTTCAACGCGCCGCAGCGAGGTTGATGAACGTGGCCGCATGCAAGGCCAACGACGACGCGTTCGCCGCCGCAGGCAGGCCGGCGCTCGGCCCGATGCGCGCACGCTGCAACGCCATGCTCGACAGCACCGGTGGCAGCTCGAGCTGCAGCGGCGCGTCGAGCGGCGGGCCGCGGCGCTTGAGCACGCGGACCGCCAGCACATCGGCACCCCCCGGCCGCAAGGCCAGGCGCAGGGGCGCCGAGGTGGGGCGCTGTGCTGCGCTCGTTTCGCGCAGCACGAAAGCCGGGCCGTCGTGGTTGTGC
Source organism: Rhizobacter sp. (assembly GCA_025359585.1). GTDB lineage: Bacteria > Pseudomonadota > Gammaproteobacteria > Burkholderiales > Burkholderiaceae_C > LMDS01. The sequence goes on from JANYFX010000274.1 coordinate 9,809, forward strand.
GCGGCGAGCTGCAGGCGGCGCAGCCGCTCGGGCTGCAAACGCGGCGGCAGCCAGGCCAGCACCGCGCCGACATGGCCGCTCTTGAGCGCCTGCTCGAGCGCCCACAGGCTGTCGGTGCCGGGGATCACGCGGGTGCGGGTGTTGACGATCAGCAGCTGTTCCACGTCGAAGCCGAGCTGCGCGAGCGCGTGGGCCGAGAGCGCGGACGGCGGGTCGAACAACATCACCAGGCGGCCGGCTTTCTGGGTGGCGACGAGGCTGACGCACAGCAGGCGGACTTCACCGATGCCGGGCTGCGGCAACAGCAGCTCGGTGAGCGCGCGGCGCGGCCAGCCGCCGCCGGGCAACTGCGCGTCGAGCGCCTTGAACCCGCTGGGCACGGCCATGTCGGCGTGGCGGGCGAGCTGGTGGCCGAGCCAGAGCGTGGGGTGCAGGGTTTCGGGGGCCGGAACGGGTGGCCGACGCGGCGGATCGCGGGGCGTGCGCGCGCCGCCCGCAGCCGCCGGCGGGGGTGGCAACGGTGCAGAAACGGCAGCGGGCACAAGGTCGATTTGAGTACTGTTCTTTTATCAGGGGTATCCACTTAGCTCCAGTCGAGCCGCAAACACTGGATATCCATCCAGTAATACTACGCCTGCTGCGTTGGCTTGTGCAAGGGCCTGACGACGCTGTCGTAGTATTACTGGATGAATATCCAGTGTTTGCGGCTCGACTGGAGCTAAGTGGATACCCCTTATAAAAGAACAGTACTCAACTGAACGGGAGCATTGCCGTGGAAACCAGCGTCCCACCGCTCGATCTGCCACCCCTGCACGCAACCCGCCTGCTCGA
>JANYFX010000307.1 GCA_025359585.1 Rhizobacter sp.
GTGACTCAGCGCCCAACTGGCCTGACGATTGAACAACTTGAACAGGTCAGAGCACAACTGGCGCTCTAACGTTTGACATGAGGGGTGACCGAAAGGCGCAGCCTTTTGGGCATCCCCTCGATGGAAGGGTTAGGCGTCGGGGTTGACGAGACAAGCCGTTGCATGCCTGACTTTAGCCGCAGCCTCCGTGGAAGGGCTACCGAAGCCTTGCGAGTGCCGACAGCCGTCCTTGCCCGCCAGGGCTGCGGCCCCAATGACTGACCAACATTTGTTCTTGCTCGCGCTTTGGCGCGAGCACTGGATTTGCATTCTTGCCACTCGGGTCGAAGCACCGCTTCCTTCCATGTGCCGAACCCCTGCGCCCGACTGTCACAAGCGATCGTGGCTGGAGCTTTGAGCTCAATGGCTGGAAACCGCGACCATGGCTCACATTCGCACATACGGTATTTTCACGACGCCTAACGTTTGACATGAGGGGTGCACAAAAGGCGCAGCCTTTTGGGCATCCCCTCGATGGAAGGGTTAGACCGCACCCGCAGTTGCACGCCTACTCATACTCGTGCCTGCAGCTCTGCACCCGTAACCGAGCTACGCCTCAGGACGAGGCGACTCGACGTGCGGCCATAGCTTGAGAATTGCGATTGGCAAGAGCAGAGTGAGCAAACGATCGAAACCAGCAAAGGCGCCAACAAAGAGAACGAGAAGACAAATCTGGAGACCGCCTTCCGCTTGCGGTGCAGCGGAGCGCAAGACCCAGAAGCAAGGAAACGCGATGGCGAAGCTGAGCAGGACGACGACGAGTTGGAGCCACCTGCGCAACTCGAGAGGCGTTGAATTCATGAAAAGCTCCTGTGAAGCCAGACCGCAGCCTATCTTGGCCCGGTGATTCTCGCAAGCTCAGACGAGATAGTGGTTGAACTTGCTGCCGGGTGATGGTGCGGATGGAATTGAGTGTGCGGTCTAACGTTTGACATGAGGGGTGACCGAAAGGCGCAGCCTTTTGGGCATCCCCTCGATGGAAGGGTTAGCCGTCTGTCTCAGGACGCGACACGTTCTTGGAGTGCCTCTTGAGCTAGTGTGTTGATGCTCTTACCCTGAGCCTGGGCCTCGATGGCGAGCCGTTCGTGCAGCTCGGGCGAGATACGCAGGTTGAACTTGCCTGAAAAATGGCGCCGCGGTTCGAGGCCCTTTTCCTTGCACACTTCCAGGAAGACTTCGAGTGACTTCTTGAATTCGGTGCGAAGTTCCTTGGGGTTCTTGCCATAGCAGTCGGCGCCGCCGCTCAAGCCAAGAATTTCACCCCGAAAGAGATCGAGGTCTTCGTCGTACTCGATCTTTGCGTGATAGCCGTCTACTGTCATTACGTTCATGGTTCCACTCCGTGTTGTTCCAACCACTTGCGGACGCTCGCCACCGCGCCTTTGTCTGTGTTTGGAGATGGGTGAGGTCGATGGAACACCCGCACTTCGTCAAATAGGACTACAGCTACGCGACTACCTTCTCGCTCGCTGACTTCGGCGCCTAGTTCTACGAACAGCGCTTCAATATCGCGCCACTGGACATTCCCACTCGTGGGGCGCGCGAAGATCAGTTCGAGAGTGCGCTGGTGCTTCCGCTTCATTCGGAAATAGTACCACGATCAGGTACTGAAGTGCGACGAGAGCGCGGTAAGACGGCTAACGTTTGACATGAGGGGTGCCCGAAAGGCGCAGCCTTTTGGGCATCCCCTCGATGGAAGGGTTAGGTTTCACTGGTGCAGAAGCGAGAAAGAACAGCAATGGTAGAGAAAGTGGTGATCGGGAACGCGGAACTTTGGCACGGGGACTGCCGCGAGGTGCTGCCGTTGCTGCCGCGCTTTGACCTCGTGCTGACCGACCCACCTTACGGCATTGCGTTTGCGGCCCAACCGACCAAGTGGCAGCGGCGGGACGGCAAGATGCCCGAGGACTGGGACAACGCGCCGGCACCCGACTGGCTGATGGGGTTGATGCGCGAGAAGGCTGACCGGCTGATTATTTGGGGTGGCAACTACTACAGCCTGCCTCCCACACGCGGCTGGCTGGCCTGGCGCAAGCCAGACGCTCCGCCCAGCATGGCCGACATGGAGCTGGCATGGACCAGCATGGACATGAACAGCAAGGTGCTGGACCAGAGCATCAGCGCCACGAACGCCGAGCGCGTTGGGCACCCAACGCAAAAGCCTCTGCGCGTGATGGCTTGGAGCATCAGCTTCGCACCGGACGCACGCACCGTCTGTGACCCTTTCATGGGCTCCGGGACGGTCGGCGTTGCGTGCTCGCAGCTAGGGCGATCGTTCGTTGGCATCGAGCGCGACCGCAAGTATTTTGAGATGGCCTGCAATCGAGTAGCGCAGGCTCAGGCGCAAGGCGCGCTGCTGACGCCCGAGGAACAGAGGCAGCCTGTGCAGGAAGGGCTGTTGTGAAACCTAACGTTTGACATGAGGGGTGCCAGAAAGGCGCAGCCTTTTGGGCATCCCCTCGATGGAAGGGTTAGACCGCATTCTTTGCGCTGAACCAAGCTTGCAACACATAGAGAACGTAAGCTTTCGCTTCACCTAGGGACATTGGGGCACCTGGCGGTAGGGAGAGTTCTTTGCCGTGACGAGCATTGTCGCCCGCTACGGCGACAGAGTTTGCAGAATGCTTGAAGCGCTTCAGTTGACGCGATGAACCCCATCCGTTTTTGAGCATTCGATGCTCACCGCCGACATCAGCCTCCACCACCTCGTGAAGGCGATAAAGGCCAACCCAGGTATTGGCGTCTGAACCGAGAAGACGAAGAGCCTTAGAAATTGCCTTGTCGTTGAGCGCCGCACTCACAAGAGAAACTGTCGGCTGTGCTGGTGGGGCGATCTTTAGTACAGCTCCATGGCGATCAATGATCGATACGCTGAGGTCACCAACTTCCATTCGAGCTGCGATTCCCTCAAGAAGCAGGAACACATCGCGGCGTCCGTCTAGGTGGCGAAGGTAGATGGCTCCCGACCTGAGAGGTTCGTCAGAGCTACGCGCAAACCCTAGCGCTCCAGATAGAACCGCGAGAAGCGAATTGGCCGTATCTCGGACGGCATTGGGTTCCGACAGAGTGCCAAAACTTTCAGACCGGAGTAGATAGCAAGAGTCGCGGTCGTCCTTTGTGACAACGATGGGTGGCGATGTGAAGTGACGAGATAGGTATTCAAGGTCGCTCGCGCGGCCACCGATCTGCACTTCCCAGGCGGTCGTGGTCATGCGGTCTAACGTTTGACATGAGGGGTGACCGAAAGGCGCAGCCTTTTGGGCATCCCCTCGATGGAAGGGTTAGGCGTCACTCTTTGCGCGCGCATTCCATTCGCTCCAGTATTTCTCGCTGGCCGATTCCAACGATTCGTAGCTGACTTCGCTGCCCGACGGGAGTGTGACGCGCATGGCATCGTATTCGAGTTCAAGCGTTCCTATTACGCAGTCGAGGACCAGTGGATGCTCCGATATGACATACAAGAGCTCCGGCTCGCGCTCTTGTACTTTGGCGATGTTCTCGGTTGGTTGCTCTTCGTACTCGCTGTACTTAAACTTTGTGCAGTTAGTCAACTCGACGGCGAATGAGATGCCAGGTTCGTCGAACATACCGCGAAGGTATTCGATCTCAATCTGAAGTCTGAGAGTGCCTGGCACGGTGCCTTCGATGTTCTTCAGGACACCGTCAGGAAAGACAGCCCAAATGTCGCGTTTCATGTGACGCCTAACGTTTGACATGAGGGGTGACCGAAAGGCGCAGCCTTTTGGGCATCCCCTCGATGGAAGGGTTAGGCGTCATTTCACGCGCCATAGACTTTGGCCATGTACCGGCGTACTTCTTTAGATTGGCGGCCGGTGAGTCGCCAGGCATTCTCCGCTGCGCGATCGATCATTTCATGCGCGCACTCTTGCGACACCGTAATATCTTCGCCAGACACGTAGTGCTTGAGTTCATTGCGGAAGAAGTTCGCGATGTCTGCAAAGTCTTTCGGCTTCCAATGCTCGCCAACTGGACTGCCGTTGGCGAGGCATGCGTCGATGAACTCCTGAAGCGAATGCTTGCCACCGCTTCGCTCAACCAGCTTGCCAAGAATTTCCTCGGCTGCGCCGGCGAGCGTTATCGCACAGACAGGATCGTTGTGGTCAAGGAGCAAGCAGATTGCCTTGTCGAGCTGATGCTCTGCAAGCTCTTGCTTCGTGAAGCTGGGCAGCGAGTCAAGGTCGAAGTGTTTCATGACGCCTAACGTTTGACATGAGGGGTGCACAAAAGGCGCAGCCTTTTGGGCATCCCCTCGATGGAAGGGTTAGGCGTCATTCTTGCTGACGCGCGTGAGTTCTGACAAGGCGGGCCAAGACTGCACGTTGTCGCCTTCCGGGGACCAAGCCTCAAGCTCGCTGAGTTTCCCTTCTCTTTCCAAGAGCGCTACACCTACGAGAACGCCGGCAGCGTTTCTTCCCATGTAGTTTGCGATCTCGACGAACGGGCGTGCAGGGCTGGGCTCTATAGACACCGATTGACCAAAGATGACAGTGGGACACTCGCCACAACCGCAGCGCGCAACTACCTTGAGCCCCTCAATCTCCGGTAGTCGAGCTGGTGCTTCTCGCTCCAGCATGAAATTCAGCAGTTTCACTTCGTCGGACGTGAGGTCTCGGCGAAGAGGAAGACTGTAAGGCTGCGAGGTGTTCACATGACGCCTAACGTTTGACATGAGGGGTGCACAAAAG
>JANYFX010000338.1 GCA_025359585.1 Rhizobacter sp.
CGCCAGCCTGCGCGGAAGTACGGGTCGTGAGAAGCGCCTGTGATGCGACGACTGGCCCGGTCAATTGCTCGATGGCCAGAAGCCCCATCATCGTGCTCTGAAACCGTCGCTGCAGTTGGGCAAACTCGGTGTCGGAAATAAGGTGCCCTGCCGCGCCTTCGCAAAGGCGGTACATGGCATCGCGCAGCAGTTGGATGGATTGAGTCCGCAAGCCCACGAAGCCAGCATTCTCCGAAACTCCAGCCGCAGCGTTCGCAACGGCCCTCATTGTCTCGGCCTGGGTCTGCACATCTGCGCCGAACGACAGCGCGCCCGAAGCACTCAGAGGCTGAGAAGCTTTCGCTTCTGAGCCGACATTGATAGACGAACGGCGAAGGGCTGCGGCTCAGAGTGCGGCCAAGCCATGAGATCGCAGCGCCCCGCCGCGAGCGTTGTGGTGCCTTGCAAGGCGCTTTGCGCGGGGTGTTTGGTCACGTGGTGCTCCCTCATGCAGCGGTTGCGGCAATTGCGCGCGTACCGATGCCCCAGCCGATCAGCTGCGGCGCCAGGCAAGCCATGCGCATCAGGTTGTGCGCCAGCGCGTACAGCTTGACCACACATCTGACCTTCGCAAGGCCTCGCACCGGCATGCGCAGCAGTCCCCGGTTGCGCGCCTGCGCGTTCACGCACTCGGCCGTGGCCGCACGGTCTTTGTAGATCTCGCGCGCAGCGTCGCTGTTCATGCGCTGGCGCCATTGCGCCACCGCCTCGCTGTCGCCCGGCTTCGGCTCGAACTCGCTGCCCGGCGCGGGCGGCTCGTCCTTGTCTTTGCCCTTGCGCGGCTTGGGCCGCGGTACCGGCGCATACACCTCGGTCTTGTCCGCCACCGCATCGAGCTGCGCGTGCGCGGGGAAGCCCCCGTCGACCAGCCACTGCTCCGGCGCTTGGCCCAGGCGCTGCTCAACCTGCCCGACCATCGGCGCGAGTTGCGCCATGTCGCTGCCCGCGGTGACCGTGTCTACGCCCACGATCACCTGGGCTGCGCAGTCGGTGGCGAACTGCACGTTGTAGGCCGGACGGAAGCCCCCGTCGCCCATCTTCATGTTGCTTGCATCGGCGTCGGTGCTGCTGGCCCGTGCGTCCTCGGCCTTGTCGCCGTTGCGGCGCTTGGCTGCGGCCATCTCGGGCAGCCGTGCCAGTGCGTCGGCAATGCGCTGTTCGCGCTGCTGAGCCGCGCGCAGTCGGGCCGCTTGCGCGCGCCGGCTGGCCGCACCCGGGTCTGCCTGCGCCTGGGCCTTGAGCGTTTGCACCAGCTCGCGTGCCTCGGCCTGGTGTTCTTCCAGGCGCGCCTGACGACGGAACGAAGCCGCCCCGGCATCGGCTCGCACGCGCATGCCGTCTTGCGCCACGCGCTCCAGCGTGATGGCCCCCACCGCAGCGAGTGCTGCCACGTTGTCGCTGAGCACTTCGTCCATCAGCGCGTCGTTGGCGCCCCGAAAGTCGTTGAGCGCGTGGTAGTTCACCGCCACGCCCCCGCAGATCCAGCGGTACGCGTCGTGCTCGCGCGTGAGCCGTGCGAGCTCACGCCCGCTGGCCACGCCGTCGAGCACGGCGTACAGCCACAGGGCGAACAGGATGCGCGGGTCGATGGCGCGTCGCCCCGGCGTGGCACCGCGTGCCTTGATGGCATCGAGCAGTCGCCCCAGGTCTTGGCGCTCGACGTAGCCCCACACGAGCCGGGCTCGATGGTCTTCGCCCAGCAGTGACTCCAGGTCCGAGGCGCGCAGCTCGATCTGCGACCGGTTGGGCTCGAGCACGCGGGGCTGACCCTGCACGCGATGGCTCACCCGCTCTCGCGTGCGCTGGTGGTCCGCTTCGCTCGGCGCGCTGAGCTCCCCAAACAGACCTGCGCTCAGACCTGCGCTCGGGTTCTTCTGCTTCGGCTCGGGTCGTTTCGTCATGACTTGAACGTAGCCAGTCCCATGCCAGATCGCGTGCGGCTGAGAAAAACTCTCACGCTCTCAGGGCTGTCAGTGCATCGGGGCTCGGCTCCGCGCAGGTCACTGATCCCTTGGTGAAGACTATGCGTGTCTTGATGTCAAGCGCCGTAGCACGATCCGCAACATTGATCTTGCGCGTGAATGTAGTGAGATTGGCGCAACC
>JANYFX010000382.1 GCA_025359585.1 Rhizobacter sp.
GAGGATGCCTTGCAGCAGGTCGCGCGAGACGTAGTCACGCACCGACTCGCAGTAGGCGATGCCGTCCTTGATCGTGCCCTGCGCGCCGGTTTCCGACTGCAGGTCGCAGCTCAGCAATTCGGGCACGTTTTCGCCGATCAGCAGCTTGCCGAGGTCTTGCAGGTTGGGCAGACCGTCGAGCGTGAAGATGCGCTCCATCAGCTGGTCGGCATGTTTCATCTCGCCGATCGACTCTTCGTATTCCTTCTTCGCCAGCCGGCTGAAGCCCCAGTGCTTGAGCATGCGGTAGTGCAGGAAGTACTGGTTGGTGGCGGTCAGCTCGTTCTTGAGCTGCGCATTCAGGTGGATGATGACTTGCGGGTCGCTTTTCATGGGGGCTCCGGAGGCTGGGGATGTCAGGCGGGCAGCGCGCAAGTTTGCGAGCAGGCGCGGCAGCCAGGAACATTGTGGTGCGACATCGACAGCATCGGAAGGGGCGGTTGAACGATCATCACGGTGTGCATTATGATTGCAAATCGTTCGCATTAGCAATCTGGGTGAAAAGCCCCTGATCTCGCATGCACAACAGGGGAATCCGGTGCTGATCCGCAAGTCGTTGATGTGGGTGGTGGTGTCTGGCGCGCTGCTGCTCGCTGCTTGTGGTGGTGGCGGCAGTTCGGCGTCGAACGCGGGCGTGCCGGCCGAAGCCGAGCTGTCGGCGCAGGCGGCGCTGGGTGAAAAGATCTTCGCCGATGTGTCGCTCTCGGCCTCGGGCCGCCAGGCCTGCGCGAGCTGCCACAGCCCCGACAACGCCCACTCGCCGGCCAACAATCTGGCCGCCCAGCTCGGCGGCGCCTTGCTCGACCAGCAAGGCCGGCGCAGCACGCCCTCGGTCAACTACCTGTCGTTCAACAGCGCCTTCCACTTCGACGTCGAAGGTACGCCCACCGGAGGTTTCTTCTGGGATGGCCGCGTGGCCTCGTTACAGGAACAGGCGGCCGAGCCATTCGTCAACGCGTTCGAGATGGCGAACGCCAGCGTGGCCGATGTGATCGACAAACTCTCGCGTGCCACTTACGCCGACGAGTTCAAGCGTGTTTTCGGCGCCGACATCTTCAGCCGGCCCGACGACGCGATGGCGCGCGTCACGCTGGCCTTGTCGCAGTACCAGAAGGAAGACACCGAGTTCCGCGCGTTCTCGAGCAAGTACGACGAGTTTCTGCGCGGCAACGTGGTGCTGTCGGCGCAAGAGATCCGCGGCCTTGCGCTCTTCAACAACCCGGACAAGGGCAACTGCGCCGGCTGCCACCCTTCGGGCAAGGGCGCCGACGGCAGTTTTCCGATGTTCACCGACTTCACCTACGACAACCTCGGCGTGCCGCGCAACCCGGCGATCGCGCGCAACGCCGACCCGGCCTACTACGACTTGGGCCTGTGCGAGCGCGCCGACGTTCTGGCGCCGCACCCCGACCTGTGCGGCGCGTTCAAGGTGCCCTCGCTGCGCAACGTGGCACAGCGCCACGTGTACTTTCACAACGGCCGCTTCAACACACTGAAAGACGCGATCACCTTCTACGTGCAGCGCGACACCAACCCCGAGAAGTGGTACCCGCCGAACGCTGACGGCACGGTGAAGAAGTTCGACGACCTGCCGCCGCAATACCAGGCCAACGTCAACACCACCGAGGTGCCCTACAACCGCCAGCTCGGTGACACCCCGGCCCTCACCGACGCCGAAGTCGACGACGTGATCGCTTTCCTCCAGACATTGAACGACGGTTATCGGCGCTGACCGCCGCGCGCCTGGCCCAACCCCATCGCACAACTCACGGAACGCCCCATGACATCCCAACCCCTGCGCGCCATGCCCTCGAAGACCTTGCTCGCCGCGAGCCTGGCAGCGTGTTTCGCATTCGCCACGAGCAGCGCTTTCGCGCAGACCGCCACCGAGGCCGAACTGGCGCGCAAGCTCGACCAGCTCGCCGCCGAACTGGCCGCCGTGAAGGCGCAGCTCGTGCAGATTCAACAGCAGCGCGCCGCGACGGCGCCGGCCGCGGCGCCCGCACCCGCGGTGGTGACCGCCGCGGCCCCTGTCGCAGTGCCTGTTGCACCGGCACCCGCTGCCCCGGCCACCGTACTCACCAGCTACGGCGAGCTCAACTACAACCGCCCGACCCGCGCGAACCAGAACGCCCAGGCCGACGTGCGGCGCTTCGTGCTCGGCTATCAACATCGTTTCGACGACAAGACCAAGGTCGTCACCGAGCTCGAAGTCGAACACGCGGTCTCGTCGGCCGGCGACCCGGGTGAAGTCGAGGTCGAGCAGGCCTATGTCGAACGCCAGCTCACACCGACCTGGGCGATGCGGGCCGGCCTGTTCCTGATGCCGGTCGGCCTGCTCAACGAAAACCACGAGCCGACCGCGTTCTATGGCGTCGAACGCAACTTCGTCGAGACCGCGATCATCCCCAGCACCTGGCGCGAAGGCGGCGTGCAGTTCGTCGGCAACTTCAACAATGGCCTGACGCTGCAAGGCGGCATCACCACCAGCTTCGACCTGAACAAGTGGGACGCGACCTCGGGTGAAGGCAAGGAGTCGCCGCTCGGCTCGATCCACCAGGAACTGGCGCTCGCGAAGAGCCACGACCTCGCGCTCTTCGGCGCGGCCAACTGGCGCGGCATTCCCGGGCTCTTGCTCGGTGGCTCGATCTTCACCGGCCAGGCCACGCAGGCGCAGGCGGTCGAAAAAGCGCGCATCACGCTGTGGGACCTGCACGCGCGCTGGACGCCCGGCCGCTGGGACCTGTCGGCCCTCTACACCCGGGCCACGATCTCGAACACCGCCGCGCTGAACGCGACGCTGGTGGGCAACCCGACATTGATCCCGAAGTCGTTCGACGGCTACTACGTGCAAGGCGCGTACAAGGTCTGGTCCCATGAAGACTACGCGCTGTCGCCGTTCGTGCGCTGGGAACAGTTCAACACCGCGCGCGCCTACGCCGATCTCGGCCCGGGGTTGACGCCCGACGCCGCGCGCGCCGAACGGGTCGTCACGCTGGGTGCGAACCTGCAGGTTTCGCCGGGTGTCGTCGTGAAGGCCGACTACCAGCGCTTTCGCGAAGCACCCGACCAGAACCGCGTGAACCTCGGCCTGGGCTGGAGCTTCTGATGCGCGTGGTTCTGGCCGCGTCCGCACTCGCGGTGGCGGCCGTACCGACGAGTGCGTTCGCGGTCGACTACCTGAGCGCCGAGCAGGCCGCGAAGCTGATGTTCCCGGACGCCGACGCGTTCGAAGCGCGCACCGTCACGCTCGACGCGGCTCAGCTCCAGCAGCTCGACGCACAAGGCGTGCGCGGCCGCTCGGCGAGCTGGCCGGTGCGCGTGGCAAGGCGTGGCGGCACGACGCTCGGGTATGTCGTCACCGACGACGTGGTCGGCAAGGTCGAGCTGATCAGCTACGCGGTGGGCATCGCACTCGATGGCTCGGTCAGGCAGGTCGAGATCCTCTCGTACCGCGAAAGCCACGGCTTCGAGATCAGGCTGCCGGCGTGGCGCAAGCAGTTCGTCGGCAAGGGTGGCGCTTCGGTACTGCGGGTCGGTGAAGACATCGCCAACATCAGCGGCGCCACACTGAGCTGCACCCATGTGACCGACGGCGTGCGGCGCATCGTGGCCGTGCTGGCGGTGGCGAGGCGCGGCGGCGCGCTGGCGTGAACCCGGCGCACGATTCCGGTCCGTGGCTGCGACGCGCGCAGCCGCTGCTCGGCACGCTGCTGGAGATCGGCGTGCGCGGTTCGGGCGATGCGGGCCACGCAGCGCTCGCGGCCGCGTTCGAGGCCGTGCGCGAAGTGCAGGCCAGCCTGTCGCGCTTCGAGCCGGGCAGCGACGTAGCGCGTTTTCACGCACTGCGCCAAGGTGAATCGCTGACGATACGGCCGGCCACGCGCCACGTGCTCGCGGCGGCACGCACGCTGCACGCGGCCACCGGCGGCGCCTTCGACATCAGCTTGGGCAGCGCGCCAGAAGGCTGGTCGTCCGACGGCGAAAAACTCCGCAAGCTCGACGATGCGGTGCGGCTCGACCTCGGTGGCATCGGCAAGGGTTACGCGGTCGACTGCGCCGTGCAAGCGCTGATCGCCCACGGCTGCGACACCGGCTGGGTCAACGCCGGCGGCGACCTGCGCGCGTTCGGTGGTGCCGACGTGCCGGTGCAGTTGCGCGACGAAACATCGGGCGGCGTGCGCCCGTTCGCCACGTTGCGCGACGGCGCTTTCGCCACCAGCCATTTCGACCGCTGCAGCCGCTCGCAGATTTCGAGCGGTGCGCGCAGCCAGCCCGTTCGCGCCCACGTCAGCGTGGCCGCGCCGCTGTGCCTGTGGGCCGACGCGCTGACCAAGGTGGTGGCCATCAGCGGCGATACTTCGCACCCGCTGCTGGCCCGTTTCGAGGCCAGTGCATGGCTTCACTGAACCTGCATGACCCGCGCCGACGATCTCTCGCGCCACGCCCCGCGCCACCACGCCCACCGCCTCGTCCGCTGGCAGCGCCTGGCCCTGTACGTCACCGGCGCCTTTCTGCTCGCGACGGGCAGCGCCTGGCTGCTGCTGCACTACAGCACAGGGGCCGGTGAACTGCCGAACCCGCTCGAAGCCTGGAGCCTGCGACTGCATGGCCTGGCCGCCTTCGCCGGCCTGTTCGTGCTGGGCGTGCTGGCCGCAGCGCACATTCCACAAGGCTGGCGGCTCAGCCATCGGCGGCGCTGGGCCGGGCAGCGCAGTTCAGGCGTGCTGCTGTGCGTGATCGGCGCGCTGCTCGCACTCACCGGCTACCTGCTCTACTACTTTGCGTCCGAGTCGCTGCGGCCCGCGCTCGGCTGGGCCCACGCCTTCGTCGGCGTGGTGATGGGTGTGCTGATCGGCAGCCACCGGCGTGGTGTGTGACATGCGTTGACAAGGGTCAAGTCGGCCCGGCTGATTTGACCGATCAAATGAGAGACAATCTCATTTGCATGCGCATTCACCCGCACAGCGCCACCCACCGCCCACACGACCATGCTGCTCAACGAATTGCCCAATGGCGCGCACGCCACGGTGTCGCGCGTGGTGTCGGCCTCGGCCGAGGTCGATGCGGTCGCGCTGCGCCGGCTCGGTGAACTCGGCTTCATTCCCGGTGAGCCGGTGCAGCTGCTGCGCCGCGGCCCGGGCGGGCGCGAGCCGCTGGCGGTGCTGATCGGCGAAACCCTGTTCGGCTTGCGCCTGCTCGAAGCGCAGTGCATCGAAGTGCAGCCCATCTGAGCGCACGAT